>CAZKLR010000001.1:0-36395 GCA_964553695.1 uncultured Candidatus Saccharibacteria bacterium
AGCAAGACGAACTTATTAAATCGGTTTTGGGTGAAGATTTATTTAAACGCTATTATGATATAAAGATGGCGGAATGGGACGAATTTAGAATTCACGTTACGGATTGGGAAAAGGAAAGATATATGGAAGTGTATTAAAATAAAATGTAAAACGCCTTTATGAGGCGTTTTACATTTAAATAAAAAATTTTTCTGTATAACTTCAACACTGCCTTTATGGTTTTACAAAAGTGTTGTATAATATTGAAATATGAATAAGTAAATCCTTGCTAGAAATATTTTATATTAAATAGGGTTATTTTGGATATTCTACTAAATTATGGAAAATCAAATACAAGATAATTTTCGAGATATTGCTCAAGATGAATTTG
This sequence comes from uncultured Candidatus Saccharibacteria bacterium, assembly GCA_964553695.1. GTDB lineage: Bacteria > Patescibacteriota > Minisyncoccia > JAHIHE01 > JAGLIN01 > STD2-77. The sequence continues at coordinate 371 of CAZKLR010000001.1, forward strand.
ACGAAATTATAAAAAATTCAGAAGGGGATTTCTCTGATTTTAAGTCTATTCTCTTTGCGCAATCGGAGGTATCTGTAAAAAAGGTGGAACATCTTATTGTTGCTTTGGCAAATAGTAATGGTGGAAATGTATATCTCGGAATAACTGATGATGGTCATCCAGATGGATATTCCTCAATAGAAAATTATAACGATATTATCACTGCTATTTTTTATGGAATTTCACCAGCAATTTCTTCTTTAAAAAAATATTTTTTGAAATTTAAGAATAAATTTATATTATTAATCGAAGTTCCAAGAAGTTCAGTTGCCCACAAGGCCGCCGACGGTAACTATTATGAAAGAAATGGATCATCTACTCATAGAGTTGCTGATGCTGAAAATATTATGCGGTTATATAGAAGGAAGGGTATAAGGAGCTTTGAAGAAGAGACGAAAGAAGTTGAATTAGGTTTAATTACTAAAAGCGATTATATAAATAAATTTTTACGAAAGATAAAAATGACAGATGATGCGGAATCTTTTTTGAGAAGAAATAATTTTATTTATGATAATAAACCTAGAATTTCTTCTATAGTCTGCTTTTGCGATGAACCACAATCTATTACAAAATGCGGAGTAAGAATTTTTAGATATGAATTTCAGAAATCTTCTAGACAATATGAATATAACAGGGAGAGAGTGAGTGATGATGACTTTTATATAACAGGCCCTCTTGAACTATTAATAAGAGATTCAATAGCTAAAATTCAACTTATTCTGTCAGGAATGGGGGTAGGATATCCAGTCTTAGCAGTGCAGGAGGCTTTAGTCAATGCAGTTCTGCATAGAGATTATTTTATACAGGATGAAATCCATGTTAAAATTTATGATAATCAACTAGAAATAATTAGCCCGGGAGGGTTTCCGGAGGGAATTACTGAAAAGAATATTTTAAAAGCTCCTAGAATAGCAAGGAATCCTCAAATATTGGGTTTATTATTTAAAATTTCATCAGAAGAAACAGATAGAAATCTACGATTAAGTCAGAATGCAGGAGAGGGGGTTAAGACTATATTTAATGAAATGAAAAGAGCAAGTTTGGCAGATCCTATTTTTAAGGAGGTTGATATAGATGGTAATCAAAGAGTAATTGTTGTTCTTAAGCATTCATCAGCAAAGAGTTATGAGAGAAAGATAATAGAATATCTCAAGGAGTTTGGAAGCATCTCTAATAGGGAAGCAAGAGAGATTACTAGAGAAGAAGATAAAGAAAAGATAAAAAATATTTTTAAGAAGATGGAGAATCGTAAAACTATTGAAAAAGTGGACCCTAATGTTTCAAGGTCAAAAATAAGATACAGGCTGAAAGAACAAAACGCAGATAATGATTGGCAGACGTCTTTTAATTTTTATTATTAAAATTTGACTTTAAAAATTTTTGTTATATACTTTATTTTACCAAGGTAGGGGTTTATTTTCTCCTCCAGGTAATGAAAAGTATGGACTTATCACTTACAATTGACGACGAGCCTCCAGATACTTGTTTTTGGAAGGAAATCAACAAATGTTTATATAAACTTCGAAAAGAAGACTGAATTTTTATTTAGCCTTCTTTTTTGTTTTTTTAAGATATTTTTAAGTTATATTATGAAAAAGACAACAAAAAAAGTTACAAAATTAAAAGAAAAGATTGCCAGCAGGGTATTTTCTCGAAATATAAAAATTGAAGGGAGAACGCTTCTTTTGGTTAATACCGGATCAATTCGCAAGCGCTTTGTTTTGCAAAGGCTGAAAAAGTTAGGAATCAAATTAGTGGTACTCAATTGCGAACGCAATTGGGCGGAGCCATATGTGGATGAATGGATAATCGCCGATACTTCGCGTCATGCCGAGGCTTTGCGGGCGGTACAGGCGTTTATAAATAATCATCCGGAACGTAAAATCGAGGGTGTGTTTACCTTCTATGAAGATGACGTATTACTGACTTCCAAGATTGTAGACAAATTTGGATTTATAGGAATTCCTTATGCCGTGGCATCAAACGCGCGCAACAAAGATCTTTTTCGGAATTTTTGCGAGGAGAATGATATTTTATCTCCTTGGCATCGGAGAATTGAGTCTAAAAAGGACTTGGATTTTGTCCGGGAAAACTTTACCTTCCCTGTTGTTATTAAGCCGGCTTACGGTTCTTCAAGTGCCTTTGTAGTAAAAGTTGAAATACCGGAGAATTTGGATGAAGAATTTGAATATGTTAAAACTTCACTTTCGGAAACTGTGGAATCGGCGCTGGCGGACGGAAGGCAGATTATGATAGAAGAATATATTGATGGAAGCGAGGTAGACGTTGATGTGCTGGTGCAAAACGGGATCGTTAAATTTTATTCCATTTCTGACAATAGTGCGACCCGCGAACCATTTTTTATTGAAACCTATCGGTTGACGCCCTCTAATTTGCCGGACGATGATCAAGAAAATATTATTGCAACGGTGGAAGAGGTGCTGGAAAAAATGGGAGTGCGTGATGGATGTATTCATTTTGAGGCCAAACTCACTAAGCGGGGTACAGTGCCGATTGAGGCAAATTTGCGGATGGGGGGAGATGAAATGTATTCAAGCGTGAAAAAGGTTTGGGGTGTGGATTTGATTGAAGGTGCGGTCAAGATTGCTTTGGGCATATATATTCCTAAACTAAAAATAGAAGAACCCAAACAGTGTATAATGGCTAAAACTTTTCTTGCGGATCATTCCGGAGTTATAGTGCAGCTGGACATAGATCCGGAGTTGGAAGAGAAAGAACATATTGAAGAAGTGAAATTCTTCAAGAAAGTTGGAGATACCGTAATGGCGCCTCCGGAAGGGTATGAATATTTGGGGTGGATGACAGTTTCGGGGGATAATTCGGCTGAAGCGCAGGATAATATGGAAGAAGCGGAGAAGCTTATAGAATACGAAGTGGCAAGATTTCATTCCGCTTCGTCGATTGGAAAGACGTTGAGAAAAGACCATTGTTCTTCTTCGTTTTTTAAGACCGAAGCTGCAAAGAAACGTGAGAAGATAGAAAAAATACAAAAGATGTCAATAAAGGATCAGCGGAATTTGCACATTGGAATAGTCTGTAATCTTTATGACAAGGATGGAGATGCAACTTTGGAAAAAGAACTGACTGTGATAGGGGTTAATATTCAGAATGCTTTGAAAGAGCGGGGATACAAAGTTAGCTTTTTCGATTTTAACGACGTTGAAAAGGCGTTTAATGATTTGAAAAATAGTGACGTGGATTTGGTGTTCAATGTTTGCGAGAGAATCAATAATTCCAGTCTTTTGGAGCCGCATGTCGCTTCGCTCTTGGATGTCCTGGAAATTCCATATACCGGCTCCAACCCTTTTACTTTAAGTCTTTGCATTGATAAAATTCGCGTGAAAAAGCTTTTGAGTTATCACAAGATTCCGACTCCGGAATGGGATTATGTTTATTCTATGGATGACAACGTCAGAGATGACCTTAAATATCCTTTAATTGTCAAACCTGCCAATACGGATAATTCCATCGGTATCACAAATAATTCTGTCGTAACCAATGAAGAGCAGCTCAAGAAACAGTTGGAGTATGTAGTTAAGGAAATGGGAAGGCCGGCGCTTATCGAAGAGTATATCGAAGGTGACGAATACGATGTTTCGATTATAGGAAGCGAGGAGGAAGATTTGCGTGTTTTACCGCTTTCTCGTTCTGTGTTTGATAAAATGCCTGAAGGCTATTGGCACATTTATCCTTTTGAATCGAAATATGGAGAAGAGGAGGTTTATAAAAGATATATATCCGTGCAGAGACCGCCAAAGAACATAAGCAAAAAATTGGAAGCGGTTATAAGCGAGATTGCCTTGGATACTTATAACATTTTGGATTGCCACGATTATGGAAGGGTGGAAATTAGAGTGGATAAAAATGGAAATCCTTATGTTTTGGAGCTTAACCCCAATCCTACCATCAATTTGACATCATGTGTGCCTTCAGTGGCCAAACTGACGGGAATGGATTATGGCGATTTCTTGGAGGAAATTATCAGAATGGCGATAAAACGTTATAAGAACCGGCCGCCTTACTATCATTTACAGGCTAATTTAATTTAATAAGTAAAATATATGTTTGCTATCAGGGTCGTTACTGAATTGGAGGAGGCCCGCAAAGTTTGGAATCTTTTGAGTCCTAAACAGAATATTTATGAGGACTGGGATTTTCGTTTTGTGTTTTACAAGTATTTTAATTATCCGCTGCGGTTTTATGTTGGAGAAGAAAATGGGGAAATAATCGGACTGCTTGCTTTGCAGGAAAATACCAATGTCGAATGTCTGGAGTTTTTTGGCGGAAGTTTTATGGAAGACAATCATACTTTGATAAAGTCTGGTTTTGAAAAATATATCCCGGAATTCTACGAAGCCATTAAAGAAAGAGCTAAATTGGAAGATATTATATACGATAACGAATTTGTTCCTATGGATTTTCTGGAAAACAAATATGTAATAGATCTAAGGGGATTGAATAACATCGAAGATTATCTTAAAAAAACCTTTAGTTCAAAGACTCGTTCGAAATTGCGCAAAAAGATAAAACGAATAGAAGCTCTAAAATTTGTTGTTGTTGATAATCGATATGCGGATATAGATGCTTTAATGCAATTTAATCGAAAAAATTTTGGTGTGGAATCATCTTTTAACAAGCCTCATCGTCAGCAGATTTATCATGATCTAGCGGGTAGTAGTTTTAAAGTAGTGATGATTTCGGCTGAAATTGACGAAAAATTAGAGGGTGTGTCTTTTGCAATCAAGTTCGAAAATACTTTTGTCAGTTTAAATGCAGGCGTGAATAAAACGGATTTTGAAGATTTGGGGAATGTTATGTTGCTCAAGCGAATAGAGAAAGCAATTAATTTGGGTTGTAACGTTTATGATGCTGGATTAAACGATTTGGGGTGGAAAAAACAATGGCATCTAAAGCAAATTCCACAATATAAGTTCTACTATGAGTAAAAACTAATACGTTTTAAAAAGGAGGGCAGTGGGTATAAAAATGTAGTTGGCTTAATAAAGAATAATGTTATAATAAATCTATAAGATAACATTTATAATTTTAAGTCAGATATGAGCGAACTTTTTATTTTGCCGTTTGATCATCGCGGTTCTTTTCAGGAAAAAATGTTTGGGATTCTGGGGGAACCAACAGCAGATGAGAGGGAAAAAATCAAATTCTTTAAGGAAATAATTTATAACGGATTTAAAATTGCAATCGAATCGGGGAAGGTTCCCAAGGAAGGCGGAGCTATTTTGGTAGACGAAGAATTTGGAGATAAAATTATTCGAGATGCAAAGCAGAACGGCTATAAAGTTTCTATTTGTTGCGAAAAAAGCGGCCAGGAAGAGTTTGATTTTGAATTTGGGGAAAATTTCAAGGAGCATATCGAGAAATATCGTCCGGAATATGTGAAGGCTTTGATAAGATATAATCCGGACGGAGATCAGGATTTAAATGAAAGGCAAACTGAGAAGTTGAAGGTTTTGACTGATTATTGTCATGAAAATGGCTATAAGCTTATGCTGGAGCCTTTAGTTCCGCCGACAGAAAGACAGTTAGAAATCCTCGAGGGCGATAAAGAAGCCTATGATCATGAAATGAGACCCCAATTAATGGAGTTGATGATTGAAGAACTTCAAGACGGAGGAGTCGAGCCGGATATTTGGAAAATAGAGGGGCTGGAAGAAGAAGATGACTATAAAATGCTAGTTGAACAAGTGCAAACGCAAGGAAGAAAATCTAATATTATTATTTTGGGCAGGCATGCCGAGGAGAATCAAGTTGAAAAATGGCTGAAAATTGGGGCGAAAGTGCCAGGAGTGGTCGGATTTGCTGTCGGCCGAACGATTTTTTGGGATGCGCTTTTGGAATATAAGTCGGGAAAAATTACAGCCGATGACGCAGCTAAGGCGATTGCGGAGAGATTTGAGCATTTTTATAAGGTTTTTAAAGAGGGAAACAACTAAAAACATAGAAGTTTTTGCTAGACAATTTTAGTTTGTACGATATTCTTCTGTAATTTTTGTTCTTTAAAGAATTTTGATTTTTTCTTTTTCAATCTTTTTAGAAAGGAGGTGATTAATTATGAAACTTCCAATCCAAAAGACAGAACGCAGAAAGGAAACAATGGGTTCCGAAATAACTCCGTGGGAAGAGCCGCAAGCTCTTATGGAAAGATTTTTTCCAGAGAGCTGGCTTAGGCCGTGGTTCAAATGGGAAAAAGATTTTTATCGCGGTATGGAGAACTGGATGCCCAAGGTCGACATTGCTGAAACCGACAAGGAATTCCATATCAAAGCCGATGTTCCCGGGGTTAAGCCCGAGGATATTAAAGTGGAAATTTCCGGCGATAATCTTATTCTGCAGGGAAAGAGTGAAGAAGAAAAAGAGGAGAAAGGAAAAACCTGGCATAGGATAGAGAGAAAAAGCGGCAGTTTCTATCGAGAATTCGAACTTCCTCAAGGAGCGGACAAGGATCAAATTGAAGCGATGGTGAAAAACGGAATATTGACGGTTAAATTAAAGAAAAAGCCCGAAGCGCAAAATAAACCGATTGAAGTAAAAGTTGAAGAATAGATTTTGAAAAGCGTCCTGCCTGAAAAGGCGGGCGTTTTTATGATCAAAAAACTATCGGATATAGTCTACGGGTGAATGTTTGGAATTCGCAGGTATATAAATCTGCAAATAGATACTGCTGTGTATTTTATAATATATGTATTAGCCGATTTGTGTTATAATATTATAAAGCTTTTTGCTAATCTTTAATCCATTAAAATAAAAACATGGAAGGTGAAAAGGGAAATCAAATGCCGGAAGCGGCTTTAAGTCCTAAAGTTTCCACATCCCGCAGTTGGCGGCGTAAGGTTCTGTTTTCAGTTGGAGCTGCGGTGTTTCTGGCGCTGTTTATATTAGTTTTTTGTTCCTGGCAAAGTTTTATGTCCATACCTGATTTTAAGAAGGAAGATGGATCGATAATTTCCTCAAAAGTTAAAGTGACTTCTGTTGGTGAGAAAGCTTTTGGAAGTCTTGCGGAACTTACATCTTCTAAAGGTACGGAAGAGAGCGCGGATAGTAACGGCGCATATGATACGGCAGCTAATAAAGCAGCTTCTTCGTCGGCGGTTCCGGCGGGACAAGGGGGCGGCAGTTCTACGGCAGTTGATATGGTTTATCCCTATGAGCCGACTTATTACAAATACATTTATAGGGGTGAAGAATTTACTCAAAATGAAGAGAGAATGGCTGTTCTCAGGCGTGTTACCAGCAATGCGAATATTTCCGGTTCAATGTTTGCAGATGCGCTTGATTTTGATCTGTTTAATATAAACAAAATAAATAAAGCCAAGACCTCTAATTTAAGCTTTTATGAAGATAGGGAATTTGGTTATCGCACGGAGATAGATCTTGTCCGCGAAACGGTTTCAATTTATAAGAATTGGGATAAGTGGCCGCAGGATTATCTTGAGCAGCTTACTTTAAATGATCTTCAGGATGACGAAGAAATAATTGGCGCAGCTAATGCTTTTTTTGATGATTATCAAATTGACAAGAGCGCTTATGGCACTCCGGAGATAAATAAAAATTTTTTAAACTATTATGCAACCGAGCAGCAGGAAGTTTTTATTCCTGAAGAAATATCGGTAATTTATCCGCTCGTAGTTGATGGTAAAAGTGTGTATGAAAGTTACGGTGAATTTAATGGATTAAGTGTCAACTATGATCTTCGCAACAATAAGGTTTCGTCCATATACAATCTGACGACTCATAACTATCAATCTTCGGCCTATGAGGCAGAGACTGATGTTTCAAAGATTCTGACACGAGCTCAAAATATAGATGGATTTATGCCGCTTAAAGATGATGTAAGTGTAACTTATAAAACTATTGAATTAGAACTCGATACTCCGGTTATGGGTTATGAGATTTTGTGGAAGTACGAAGACAATCAAAATTTGGAATATTTGGTGCCGTGTTTGGTATTCCCCGTTAAAGAAAATTCCGAAGCACCGGCTTATATACGAAAGCGAGTAATTGTTCCGCTTATAAAAGATTTTTTGGATCAGAACAATGATATACCTGTCAGAATTATGAAAGAAGGTTCTGGGACTTCTAGCGTTTCTGGTTCTAGTACCGGTGTTGCAGTTGATGGAAATGCAAAAAATTAAAGAAAAATATTGTTATGTGCATTGATTATGAGCTTTTTATTGTTTCAAACTGAGACAGCAAAAATATTATTAAGTTCGTCAAAAAACAGAAGATTATTCATCTTCTGTTTTTTCATGTCTATTCTTTGTTTAAACTCATGGAGATTGCTGCGACATAAAGTGCTGCAAGACCGACTAGAGAATATATAACCCTTGAGAGCAAGGACATTTCTCCAAACAGAGTTTCAACCAAGTCAAAATCCAGAATTCCTACTAAACCCCAATTCAATGCTCCCACTAAAACTAGGACCAGGGCTAACCAGTCCATCATATTTAGTTTTTGCATGTTTTTAAATTAAGATTTTTTAAAGAAATTCGACCTTTTATACATATAATAATAAAATTTTTATAGATTTAAGTCAAATAATTTTTATGTGGAAAATTTTTGCAATTGTTATAATATTTTTTGTATGCTAAAATGCTTTTGGTCCGATAATTTTATAGGCTATTACAAATCAAAATGGAGAAAAAGGCAAAGATAAAGAAGCTTTGCTTCTATGTGTTGCGCTGGCAGCTAAGTACGCCAATTCTGTATTTGGTCTTGGCTCTCCTGCCGTATGACGATCTTACCAAGACAATTATTGCGAATTTCGTCGGGGCGCTGGTGTTTTTTCCGGTTGATGAGCTGATTTTCAAGAACAAGAATTGAAAGAAAAAATCCTTAGTTTCGTATATATGGATATGAGAATCGAATCTCAAACTGATTTGTGCTTATCAAAAACTGATGAAGAGCTTGTTAAGATGGCTCTTAATAATCAGGATTCTTTTTTGTATCTTGTTGAAAGGTATGAAAAAAAACTTCTTTCTTATATAATAAGGATTTCAGGGTTTTCCAAAGAAGATGCGGAGGATGTTTTGCAAGAGGTGTTTATAAAAGTTTATGTGAATCTGAATTCTTTTGACGATGATTTGAAGTTTTCTTCTTGGATTTACCGTATTACTCATAATGAGGTGATTAATAATTATCGCAAAAAGAAAGTTCGACCGCAGAGCGTGATGGATTTAGATGATGAGTTTTTGAACAATTTAGCTTCTGATTTAAAAACTGACGGGCATATAGATCAGCGGTATCTTAAAGAAAATGTGGCAAAGGTAATAGAAAATCTGGATCCGAAATATAAAGAAATTTTAGTTTTGAGATTCTGGGAAGATAAGGATTACAGCGAAATTTCTGATATTTTAAAGAAGCCGATGGGGACTGTGGCAACATTAATCAGCAGAGCAAAGAAAAAATTTCAGGAAGAATTAGAAAAACAAGAAATTAATTTATAAATATATGGAAAAAGATTTTAGCCAGGAAATCTTGGACAAAATAAAGAAAGAACAAATAAAGCCTAAATCCAGATGGCATTTCATATTGAAGGATTCTGTGGTTTGGATTGTTTTTGGTTTGAGTATTGTTCTTGGAGCTCTTGCTTTTTCTATTATTTTACATTTCTGGGAAATTAATGACTGGGATGCTTATTATCGAATCAATGAGAACTTTTTGGCTTTTATAGCGCTTACGATGCCTTATTTCTGGCTGGTGTGTTTCTTGCTATTCCTTGGAGTTGCATTTTACTATCTCAAGAATACTAAAACGGGGTATCGTTTTGAATTTGCAAAAATCGTGGCATGGAACGTAGGCCTTTCCCTGATTTTGGGAGGTGTGCTTTATAGTGTTGGCGTAGGCAGGCAAGTTGAGGGTGAATTTGCAAAAAGGTCTCCATTCTATGAAGATATAAGAAATAAGCAGGAAGGGGTTTGGCAAAGGCCGGAACAAGGAGTGATTGTGGGTAAAATTATAATGATTGCCGAAAATGGGGAAATGTTCGAGTTGGACGATCCTCGCCATATTATTTGGACAGTTGATGCCAGTAATGCGGAATATTTTCAAGGTTTTATGATTGAAGAAGGTTATATGGTAAAAGTATTCGGTAATAGTCAGGGAAATAACTTTTTCGTTGCGGAAGAAATAAGGCCTCTTGTTAAAGAAAGAGGTCCTAGAATTCAAATCATAATTCCTTCTTCGGGACAGTAAGTGTTGTAAAGGTTGAAATAAAATATAAGGCGTTCTTGTATTACTTGATACAAGGGCGCCTTATTTAATTACTAAGTTAAAATTTATGAAGAATAAAAAAATCATAAGCTTAACTGCAGTGTCGTTGGTTTTAGGGTCTACAATAGCAACTAGTAATGCTTCAAGCAGTATGGCTGCAACAAGAGGATCACAAACTCCTGCGGGAGTTTCTATGAGGATTCCTCAGGCGGAGCAAACGGCAATTGACAATGGCGACTACAATGCTTGGAAAGCTGCCATCGAGTCTAGCGGAAACACTGACATTCTAAACTATGTTACCGAAGAAAATTTTGCAAGATATGTGGAAGCATTTAAATTGCGCGAATCCGGAGATATGGATGGATCAAAGGCTATTTTAGATGAGTTGGGGATTAAGATGTCTGGTCCAAAAGGCAAAGGAGACGAGGAGATGATGGAACCTGTCTCGCAAGAAAATCGCGAAGCTTTGGAAAATGCAATCAAAAATGCCGATTATAGCGCATGGAAAAATATTATGGAAGAAATAAAAGATGAGAAGATTGCAGATTATATTTCCGAAGAGAATTTTAATGTTATTGTTCGTGCCTATAAATTGCGAGCTAGCGGAGATAATGCAGGAGCAATGAAACTCTTAGAAAATTCTAATATTCCTGGATTTATGTGTCTGTGTGGCGGTCCGATGATAAGGAATAATGAAGGATGGAATCACGAAGCTCTAATACAAACATACGAAAACAATGACTATAACGCCTGGAAAACCTTAATGGAAAAGCGCGGTGGCGGAAAAATTTTGGAATTAGTGAATGCCTATAATTTTGCAAAATTTGCTCAAGCTAAGGTTCTTCAGTCGGAAGGCAAGGTAGCTGAAGCTAAGGCGATTATGGATGAGTTAGGATTTCCATTCCAAGAGAGAGGCATAAGGATGAAAAATTTTGCAAATGCATCAGTTTTTTAGAGATAACGCGGCCATAGATTATAAAAAGGACAGTCGTCGGATTTAAAAGGACTGTTCTTTTTATTTTATTATTAAATCTATTTTTAATTGCCGTTTCAAGTGACGGTGGTATGGCCTAACGAATTTGACGCATCTAGGTTGCTTGGGTATGATGTAATAAGATATTAAAATATTAATAGTGATGATATGAAATTTTCTCAGAGTGCTTTAGGTATACAGGAATCGTTTTTAAACAAGTGGGATTCTTCCATAAAACTTAGAAAGGCTGCAGGTGAAGACATTCTGCAGTTCAATTTGGGCCAGCCGGATTTTGCCTGTCCGGATTTTGTCAAAAAAATTATTGAAGAAGTAAACCAAAAAGATGGAAATAATTTTTATAATCATACGGCAGGAATCGAAGGCGCTCGTAAGGCGATTGTTAAATTTCAAAAAGAGGTTTTTAATTCTGAATATAGCAAGGACGAGGTTGTTATTACAAATGGAGCGAAAGAGGCGATTTTCTTGGCTTTTGCTGCTCTGCTAAATCCTCAGGATGAGGTTATTGCAATTGCGCCTCACTGGCCGACTTATATTGAAGCTGTTAAATTTTTAGGAGGCAAGCCAATAGTTGTGGATGCCGGCAAGGATTTTCATTTGAATATTGAGGCTATAAAAAATGCAATCGGAGAAAAAACCAGGGCAATTGTGATTAATAGCCCCAATAATCCAAGCGGAACTATTTATGGCGAGGAAGAATTTTCAAAAATAGCCGAATTGGCCGTCCAAAATGATTTGGTTGTGGTTTCGGATGAAGTTTACGGTTTGACCATTTTTGATGGTAAAAAACATATTTCCATTGCCGATTTTCCCGGTATGAGAGAGAGAACAGTCTTGATTGACGGTTTTTCTAAAACACTCTCTATGACCGGTTACAGGCTTGGATATGCTTTGGCTTCTCGTGAAATCATCAGTAACATGGTGAAAGTAAAAAGCAATATCAATGGGAATACAAATTCCTTCTTTCAGATGGTTTTGGAAGAAGCGATCTTAAATCATTTCGATGAGTTTACAGCTTTCGTTGATTTCTCAAGGGAAAAGTATCTCGAGAGAAGAGATTTTCTATGTGAAAAATTGGCAGAAATGGGAATTGAGTTTGCAAGGCCAGATGGAACTTTTTATGTTTTTGCCAGGATTCCGGAAAAAGTGGGAAAAAAGTCTCAAGAATTTGCGGAATATTTATTAGAGCAGACAGGAGTGGCGGTAGCGCCGGGAATATTTTTTGGAAAGAATTATGATAATTATTTCCGCATTTCTTTCGGCACGTCTATGGAAGATATAAAGAAAGGGATAGAAAGGATGAGAAAAATTTTATAGCTTTATAAGGGGTGAATTGCCTTTTATCTTCGAAATAGTTTAGGCTAAAGGTCGGATTCTTCAACGCTTGAATCTGACCTTCTATTTGACAAACTTTTTGAAATGACTATAATATCTTTATATTAAGCGAAATCATGAGCCACAACATAAGCAACAAATTCTATTTCTTTTATTTTTTTAGCCATCACTTGAGATAGGTCGCTTTTGCCGTAGCTTATAAAATGCGAAACAGCCCATCTCAAGAGGGCTGATTTTTTATGTGCTTAATTTCGAGTTTTGATTTATAAAAATAAAAGCTCAAAAGTAAGCATAAGATTTCAACTTTACATCGTTTAAAGCTTACTGGTATTGTTCGTTAAAAAGAAAAATATAAAACAAAAATAAAATAGGGAACTGATAGATATGGAAAAAAATAAATATGGACAAGGCAGAATGGTTATTTATATTGGTGAAAATCTACAACCTCATGTTATTAGATATTTTCTTGAGGGATTGGCAATGAAGGCAAACGGAGGAGGGATAATTTCTCCTGTTTCATTTACATTGTTAGATGCTTCTGGAAGAACATTGGAGGCTAGAGGATCTGTAGAGAAAATAAAAGAGATAGTAGACATCATATCTAATTCCATTTTTCTTGAAGACAGGATTTGTCTTTTTGGAGTTAAATCAGATAAAGCTATCCATTATTTCTCTTTTGCGGCTGATTACTTTAATAAGCGCACTGGTTCCGTGGGGTTCTGCAAAGACTATTTCCCCGGTTTTATAAAGATAAGAAAAGGTGCTACTGCTCTAGAAAAAGTAATGAGCGCATTTCGAGGGATTATTTTTGACCCTTTAGAAGTTATAGAAATAGACAAAAAGGGAAAAATAGTTTTATTACAACAGGAAATTGAAGAAAAGGAACTTACTAAAAAAAGGCCGATTGATAAATTTCAAGATGTGGCAAAAGGATTAATTTCTCAGGAGGTTTAAATAATGAGCGAAATTCCGAAGCCTATTAGTTATTTTAATGATGTCTTTAGTCTTGTTAGTGAGATTCAACAGAAGCATAGTATTGCGAAAAAATCACAGGGAGCTAAAAAGGATAAATATAAAAAATGGGCCACAAAGCTATCATTTATTCTAGAAAGAAAAATAGAAGCAACAGAAAAACTAGGAATGGAGATGGCACATGTTAGGGCCATTCTTGTTAAAGCCAATAGAACTAAGAGTTGCGGTAATCTAGAATTATTTTCAGACTTAATTCAGATGGCTATAAATATAGCAAAAAAGACAAAACTATCAGAACAAATATTACTAAGGTGTTCAAGCGAGGATATTCTTGCTCTTCTGAAAGAAAATCCAGAAAGAGTGATAGTATTTAAGGCGGGGGAACTGATGAAAATAAAAATTAAGGAGGTGAAAAGCAATGAATTTTAACGGACATAGGGGAATAATCCTCCATGTCCTATTTTATTGACAAGGTGTGATATTTTGTTATAATTTTTTTGATGTTTTAGATTATTATTATGAACCACAATACAAACAACCAATTCTTCTTTTTCTTTTTTAGCCAGCTCTAGGAGATAGGTCGTTTTTGTTGAAACTTTAAATGAATGGCCCATCTCAAGAGGCTGTTTTTTTACGTTTCGGATTCAGCTCTTAGAACTTTTAGAAAATTCCAGGAGGTAAATCTGAAATGTCGGTTTATCATTTTGTTCGTTTAAAAAACTACAAAAATAAGATTTATAAAAATATAAATAGAATTTACAGGTGAAACAAATATGCAAACTCAATCTTTGCAGAATACGGGTGTTGGAAAAGAGGAATGCTTAAAAAAAATAAAAAAGTTACTTCAAGTAACAAAAGAGGCACAAGAAAAAAATCTTGTAGAAGTTTTTTATCGCTCCTTAAGTTTCGCAATTTATTACATGAAGGAGCTGAAGGTATGTGATATTTTTCTTAATTCTGATCCTAAAGATTTTTGTGCTTTGTGCGGAGAAGAAGCAATAAATTTGGTAGTTTTTTCCGAAGAAGACAGTCAAATAAAACTGTGCATCAAAAAAGAATAAAAATAGTCTAAAAAGACATGGTTTGCAAAAAATGCAAATGGCCATGTCTTTTTCTTTTTTTGTACGATTTTATTTTTCCACTGCCAAAAAACTGGTGAAATTGAATTTTAGGTCTTGTACTCCTTTTTCCAATACTTCCAGTCCATAAAGCTCAGCACAGCTCTCGGGAGCGAGGACGGCGGTACTATTTGGCAAGATTCCTTCGGAAAGGTCTTTGGCGGCTTTGGCGGTGTCGTCGCGCTGTTCAATGGCGGCGGATGGCCAGTTTCTTTTGATATACATCTTGCATTGTTTGATCGCTTGGTCGTGAGAGGCAATGGTCTCAATGTTTTCTTTTTTGATTCCGGGTTTGACTAATAGGCAATGAATTACGGGAATCTCGAAAAGCTCCCGGATGTTAAATATATAGCGGCTCATCGCATATACGCTTTCGATAACTATGCCTCCGTTGGAGTTTTCGATGGGGAAAACACCCATATCTATTTTTTTATTTTCCAGAGCATTAAGAACATTCTCTACGGAGATCAAATATTCAAGTTTGTAATTTTCAATTTTTTTGTTGCGGCAGTATTCCCTTGCGGCTTGTTCGGAAAAACTTCCGATTGCGCCGGAGACGCCGATTATTTTTTCTTGCATATCTTCTTATCTAGTTTATTAAGTTCTTTCAGAAATTTATTTCTGGTTTTTGCGGCATAAGGATTCAAGGTTTGCATATCAAGGAAAAGCTGCTCGGGATCATCTTTGACTTCCAAAATGATGTCTTTGAGTCGTTTGGCCGAAGGTGTGGTGAAAGCAAAGCCTTCAAGAGGTATGGTTTGGGCGGCTGCTCTTGAAAAGAAATGAGTCAGTGATTGTGTGTAGGCCATTATTTCGTCATGTTTTTTCGCCGATACTTCTTTTATATCAAGTCCCATATGCTTGAAAATTGATTTTATTTCTTGGTAACTTTTCTTTTTTATTCTTTCAGGGCATAGGACAATTTGAAGATCTTTGATTCCTTTTTTTCCGCTTTGCGGACCGAAAAGCGGGTGAGTACCAAGAATCTGCGCGTCTTTCGGGAGTATTTTTTTCATTTCTTTCAAAGGAAAAACTTTTACCGAACAGACATCAAAAACTATACAGTTTTTTTTGATTTTGCTGCGGATATCATTTAATACGCTTGTAATCTCTGAAATAGGCATAGAGAGCATTATGATGTCTTGCTGGCAAACTTCTTCCATTGAAGAATAAGTGACCCCCAGCCTTTTTGCCGTTTCACTTTTATTGCTTTTGCTGGTAATATAAATTTCCGAGAAAAAAGGTTTAAGATGCGGAATAAAAAACTCAGCAAATTGTCCTATTCCGATGATGCCTAAAGTTTTTTTATTGCCTTTTGTTGTATTATTTGTCATTCTTTTGATTCTTAAAGAAGAAAATTGCCATTATTAGCCAGAAGCCGCAAATAATAATCGTTATAATTAGGTCTGCCGGTTTGGAAAAGTCTGGCGGGGTGGAAATAAATAAAGCCAAGAGCAGTATAAACCAAATTGCTTCTAGAAGATAATATGACTTTGATATTTTTTTCATATTCTATTTTTATAATAAAGTGACTGGAAATTGTGTTTAATCTTCCTTTTCATGTTTACATTCTTTGTTTGAGCAGACTACTTTACCTTTGGCGGCGAATACCATAAGGCTGCTGCACTCCGGACATTTTTCGCCAGTTGGTTTTTGCCACATTGCAAACTTGCATTCCGGATAATTATTACAGCCGTAGAAAGCGCGTCCCGCCTTGGATTTTTTTTCAACAATATCGCCCTTGCCGCATTCCGGACATTTGGCTCCGGTAGGTTTTGCCATAGATTTAATGTTCTTGCATTCCGGATAGCCTGAGCAGCCGAGGAATGCTCCGAAGCGTCCGCGTTTTACAACCATCGGTTTGCCGCATTTTTCACAGACTTCGCCTGAGAATTCTTCTATTAACTTCTTTTCTTCACCCATTGGTCTTGTGGTTTTGCAGGTTGGATAATTGCTACAGGCCATAAACTTGCCAAAACGTCCCAATTTGATGACCATCGGCGAGCCGCATTTTTCACATTTCTCATCCGTCTTTTCTTCGGTTATAGCTTTTTTATCAATCTCTTTTTCTTTGAGGTTAAGATTGTCCATAAACGGGTCATAGAAATCTTCCATCAGCTTGCGCCATTCGCATTCTCCTTCAGCTACTTTATCCAAATCCTCTTCCATTTTAGCCGTAAATTCTATATCAACAATGTCTGGAAAATGTTCGACCAAGAAGTCGTTGACAATGAAGCCTATTTCTTCCGGCATAAATCTTTTTTCTTCTTTTTTAACATAGCCTCGTTCTTGGATAGTTGAAATAATTGGGGCATAAGTAGAAGGTCTTCCTATACCGAATTCTTCCAAGGCTTTGACCAGACTGGCTTCATTGTATCTTGCCGGAGGTTGAGTAAAATGCTGTTCAGCAAGCACTTTGAGAAGATCAAGCTCTTCCTTCTCTTTGAGTTCCGGAAAGATAGTCTCTTCACTTTTTATTGGGTAAACGCGCAAAAATCCGTCGAATTTTAGCGTTGAACCGCTGGAACGGAGCGTATATTTCCCAGCCTTAATTTCTATAGTCGTGAGATCGCTAACTGCTGGAGTCATTTGAGAGGCGAGCATACGCTGCCAAATAAGTGTATAGAGCTTATATTGTTTAGGATCAAGATATTCTTTGATACTCTCCGGGGTTCGTGAAGGATCGGTTGGCCGGATTGCTTCATGAGCCTCCTGCGCGCCTTTGCTTTTGGTCTTAAAATGTCTTTCTTCGGCATATTCCGGGCCAAAGTGGTTGGTAATATAATTCTTGGCCGTATCCAGAGATTCGCGGCTTAAATTTAATGAGTCGGTACGCATATAGGTAATAAGACCGACAGCACCGCCTTTGCCAAGCTGAATTCCTTCGTAGAGCTGCTGTGCGATCATCATAGTTTGTTTAGCGCTATAACCCAGACGATTGCCTGCGGCCTGCTGAAGCGTGCTGGTGGTGAAAGGCGGAAGGGGATTCTTTTTAGTTTCTTTCTTTTCGATTTTTTCTATTACGTATTTTTCTTTCTCCAGGTCCTCTTTGATCTTGTCAGCTTCATCTTTAGTCTTAATATCGAGTTTTTTCAGAGATTTATTTTCGATTTTGACTAGCTTGGCCAGAAAATTCTCCTTGCTATCTTTTTTTGCAAGGTCGGTATTTATTTCCCAATATTCATCCGGTTTAAATTTCTGAATTTCTCGTTCGCGTTCTACGATAAGTCTCACTGCAACAGACTGGACTCTTCCGGCAGACAGACCGTAACGAATTTTTTTCCACAAAAAAGGTGAAAGTTTATACCCCACAAGACGGTCTAAAATTCTTCGCGCTTGTTGAGCATCTACTAAATTGAGATCCAGTTGGCGCGGATGTTTAAGCGCTTCCAAAATGGCTCCTTTGGTAATTTCATGGAATACTATGCGGCTGTACCCTTTTTTGGTCTTACTGTTTCCGGTAAGATCAAGTCCAAGGATTTGCGCCAAGTGCCAGGAAATTGCTTCTCCTTCGCGGTCTTCATCGCTTGCAAGAATAACTTCGTCGGAATCTTTGGCAATTTTTTTAAGCTCCGAGGCGATTTTTTTGGATTTCGGACTTATGACATATTCCGGTTCAAAGTCATTTTCAACATCCACTCCCAGTTTGCTTTTAGGGAGGTCGCGCAGATGGCCAAAGGAAGATTTAACGGTATAGTTTTTATCTAGAAATTTGGAAATGGTTTTCGCTTTGGTGGGCGATTCCACAATGATAAGTTTTTTCATATAAGTATTGATTAACGAAAAATATTTGCATAGAGCGCATATTTTACAATATAAACAAAGAAAAATAAAACGTTTTGGCGATTTTGGAAAAATTTTTTGCCTATTTTTATGATTTTTTCTAACAACTTTTACTTTACATTTTTAAGTTTATAATGTCAAACCAAATCTTTCTCCTTATATTTTATTAATTTTTTAAGTATTTGACATAAACCAATGTTGTGATAATGTTTAGTGGCAGATTGGGGAATAAAATATGCACATTTCAATTGGAATTCTTTTGTTCCTTTTGGTAGCATCTACTATTGCTGCCTGTATGGCTATAGAAAGAATAACATGGGAAAATAAACCAGAAACAGATCAAAAGGAGGAAGCTGATTATTGGTTTTTAATGAAAGACTGGAGTTTGAAACCGTATTGATAAACAGGTAAGTGAATTGTCGGATAGATTTTCTATTCGACCTATTTTTTTATATATCTCATTCCGCCAATGTCGCGGATCATTCCTTTCATTTCCATTAATGTAAGCAGTGATGAAAGCGATGCGGTTTTAATGCCGGTTAAAGCGGAAAGTTTGTCAACGTGAATTGAATTGTCGGCGGAAAGATTTTTCAAAATAATTTC
Source organism: uncultured Candidatus Saccharibacteria bacterium (assembly GCA_964553695.1). Classification (GTDB taxonomy): domain Bacteria; phylum Patescibacteriota; class Minisyncoccia; order JAHIHE01; family JAGLIN01; genus STD2-77. The sequence continues at coordinate 19,463 of CAZKLR010000001.1, forward strand.
CTCTTCCGGATTTTCAGGGAGAATTTCTTTAGCGGATTTAAAGGCAGGGTCAAGATTGAGATTAAATTCTTCAAGGATGTCGCTGATTTTGCATGCGGCTTTGGCTCCCATTTTTATAAGATTATTGGTGCCTTCTGAATTTTTGGAATAAATGCTTCCGGGAACGGCAAACACTTCGCGGTTTTGCTCCAAGGCAAAACGGGCAGTAATAAGCGAACCGGAAGTTGCTGAAGCTTCAATTACTACAATACCTCGGGAAATGCCGCTTACAATCCGGTTGCGTGCTGGAAAATTTTGTTTGAGGGGCGGCGTACCAACAGGGAATTCGCTGATAACGCATCCGCAGTTTGCAATTTCATGGGCGATTTGGCGATTGGCGGAAGGATAAATACTTTTCTCGTCGAGACCGCTGCCCAAGACTGCAATAGTGCGGTTTTTTAATTTCAGACACTCGCGGTGGGTGATAGTGTCAACTCCGTATGCCATACCGCTCACAAGAGTCATACCACTTTTTGAAAGTGCGCGGGCAAAATCTTCAGTTGCGCGCTTGCCATAATCAGAGAGTTTTCGAGAGCCGACAAGACCTAGATAAAATTCGTCGGGCAATATATTTCCACGAGCATAGAGAAGAGCTGGCGCGGAAGAAATCTCCGTTAGACTTTTTGGATATTCTTTTTCTTCCGGCGTGATGATTTTAATATGTTCTTTTTCTAATTTTGCAAATTCAATATCAGGATCAATGTTTTTTCTTGCGGTTAAAATATTTTCTGCAATCTTTTCTTCTCCAAGCGCTTCTTTGAGTTCGGAAAAATTTGCCTGCCAAGCGGTTTGCATTGAAGGAAAATATATCTGCAGCTTTTTTATTCTTCGCGGGCCGATTTGGGGCAACAAATTAAAGGCATTTAAATATTTTTTTTCAAGACTTGACATGTAAGAAAAGGTATGATAATATACAAAGTTAGTTGGAGGCTATAAGGATTTGTAGTATACCAACTGATTTTTTAACCCAAAAACTATTGTATACTACCCTGTATATGAGTGCGGAGATAAAAGCCATCCCTCCTAGGTCTTTTATACCAGCTGCAAAATCAAGACAATTTTTCTAGTAAAATTTGTTTTATGCTCATATACAGGGTAGTAAACGATAGTAAATATAATAAAAAGAGCTTATAAAATAAGCTCTTTTTGTATAATTTCAGGCACATTTATTAGAATTGCTTCCAATTTTTCTGTTTCGTTGGCATTAAAATTACCAAGTACAAATTTTTCAGTCGGAATGTTTTGGTTTTTTGCACCTATGCCGATTCTTATTCTAGTGAAGTCTTTTGTGCTTAATGCGTCTATGATAGACTGAACTCCTTTGTGTCCGGCCGAACTTCTTCCAAATCCCAGCTTGAAATTTCCAAGTTCGAGATCCAATTCATCATGAATGACAATCAGGTCAGCTGGCTCAATTTTGTAAAAGCTCATAACTTTTTGCACGGCGCGTCCTGAGGCATTCATATAAGTTTGCGGTTTTATGAGAATTATTTTTTCATCTGCGATTTCTCCTTTTGATAATTCCGCTTCAAATTTTTCTTCCAGGGTAAAGTTGTCAAAGTTATAATAGTTGGCAATTTTATCGAGTGCCATAAAACCGACATTATGTCTGGTTTTTTCATATTCTTTTCCAATGTTTCCAAGTCCAACTATGGCTTTCATATTTATACGGAAGTTATTTTATATTTTGATTATAGTACTTTTTTAAAAATATCAAAACCCCTTGCCAAGAACAATCGTAAAGTCGGCGCGGGAATCGATATTTTCTCTTGCCTCTGCCTTGGCGGCGAATTTGTCGATAAGGAACTGCAGAGTTTCCGGTTTTTGGTTTGTGGCGGGATAATATATACCAACTCCGCCAAATTCCGGTGCATCAATGTTTGTAGAATTTATAATTCTGAACCCCATATTTTCCATATCTTTGGCGATTTTATTGGCGATGTCAGGTGATCCGGTGCCATTTTGAATTGCAATAAGTGCATTTTCTGCTTTTATTGCTTCCTTTTTATTCTCGGGGATTTGCAGATCAAAAAGATTTTTTGCTACATCATTTTTTATTGTCTGATAATCTCCGGTTAGAGTATATCCCAAGCCTACGTTTATTTTTTGCAAATATTTTTTTGTATCTACGGTTTGGGCGGTAAAATTATGGTTTTTGATTTCTTTGACGACGGAATAAAATCGGGGAATCTCTCGCATTTCAATATCAGTTTTGAGATTGGACGAAAGAGCTGACAAAATATCCGAAAAAGCTTTTATATCAGCATTGGAATATTTTTCATAAATTTTTTGGCGAAATGCTTTAATAATCTCTTGCTGACGCTTGATACGGTCGAAATCTCCCATAGTGCTATGGCGGGAACGCGCTACCTTGAGAGCCGTAGCTCCGTCCAGATGGTGCCAGCCTTTTTTTATATAGAAAGGGTCGTATCCATAGCCCGAGTCAGGGTAAGCGGCATCGTTGATATCGTTTTCCAAATATACATCAATTCCGTCAACAGAATCGATAATTTTGGTGAAACCTGCGAAATCAAGCTGAACATAATAATCAATGTGCAGTCCCGAAACCTCTTCAACTGTTTGTTCTAGAAGTTCGATGCCGTTTTTTTGTGCGGTTTTGTCCCCTAAGGCTTTAACAGCGTTAATTTTGCTTTTGATATTTGTGTTGGTAACCTCGACATAGAGATCGCGAGGGATAGAAAGTAGCGCAGCTTCGTGGGTTTGAGGCTTGAGGCTGGCAACCATAATAGTGTCAGTAAGTTGTCCGCCACTGTGCCCTTCGCCGCCGATGCCAAGAAGTAGAATATTTATTTGCCCGTTTTCTTCTCCTTGCAATTTTTCGCTGGGATTTATAATCATATCACTGAACTGTTTGACTATGGAAGTTTTTTTCTCTTCGTTTTGGGAAAAAATATTGTCGCTGGCTGATAGAAATTCGTAAAAAAAGGCAGATGCAAAAATTGCCACAGCCAAAAAAATAAATGCGAAAAATTTTAGTATTGTTTTTTTCTGCATATCTATGAAAACTTTGTAAAGATAATTCTATTTTATAACATTTGTAAAATAGTGTCGAATTTGACTTATGGACAATTTTGTGTCATGTTTACAATAATATCATCTTTGTAGTGGGAGATGATGGGGGAAGTTCCGTGAACGAAAATAAAGATATTTCTGAAGAAAGCTTAGCAAAATCAGCGAAATAGCTTTTTAAAAAGCCAAATGCTTGGATAATTCCATGCCAACTCGAAGAAAGAGAATGCCAAATTAAGGGTTGTTTAGATAAACAAGAAGATATATGTCTCTATCTTCTATCTGGAGCAATTCCTATAATTATAGCCATTCCTATGTGCGGGAAACATTGGAATATCTATAACGGAACCAATATTGATACTTCCAAGGGAGAATGTTTTCCCGAGGAATTGAAATAAAATAAAAAATGATTTTTAGCAGAGGTGTTTTTGACACAACTCTGCTTTTTATATATAGTTTTAATCGGGTTGTTTTGTTTGATTTTTGCGCAAAATTCTTCATTAAAATACGTTTGACTTGCCTGTCCAAAAGTTATATCATAAGCTCATAAAAGCTAAAAGCTTATAATAAAAATAACTCAATATAATGGAAATAGAAAAAGAAAATTTAGAAAATGAAAATGTTGAATTGACAGAAAAGCCGGAAGAAGCAGCAGCTGCAAGCGTCGAACAAATGAAAGAAGCCGATCAAAGCGACAAGCTTATGAATAAAGTAAAATCTTTTTTGGATTTATCCTTCGAAACTATCCGCGTTATTATCGTAAGTTTGATTATTATTTTTGTTGTCAGGTCTTTTGTAATCCAACCTTTTTTTGTTAAAGGCTCAAGTATGGAGCCGAATTTCGAAGATGGTGATTATCTGATTGTTGACGAGATAAGCTATCGATTTGAAGAGCCGAAAAGGGGTGACGTGATTATTTTCCGCTATCCTAATAATCCAAGTGAATTTTTTATCAAGAGAATTATCGGACTGCCAGGGGAAACTGTGGAAATAAAAGACAACAAGATTTCTATTTACAGTTCCGCACATCCGGAAGGCATCGCCTTGAACGAAAGTGAATATCTTGATAATGCAGTGGTAACTTCGGGCAACATATATCAGCAGCTTGGCGAAGATGAATATTATGTTTTGGGCGACAATAGGGTTGCAAGCTCGGATTCCAGAAGATGGGGGATTTTGAATAAGCGATATGTAATTGGCAAGGCTTGGCTTCGGGCATGGCCGTTCGATGATTTTAAAATCTTTGAATCTCAAAATTATCAAACTAATTAATTCTAATTTATTTAGGAGATGAATATAATCGCAGTTTGCGGAAGCCCAAGACGCGGCAATACCGAGTTTGTTCTTAGAAGATTCCTAACCAAGGCCGAAGAATTGGGACATAAAACCGAATTGATTCTGTTGCGGGAAAAAAGAATCGAACATTGTTCAGGATGTCTTTCCTGTGATGATGACGGCGTATGTCCAATAATAGATGATGTGAAGATTATCACTGAAAGATTGGCGGCAAATGATCTGATTGTTTTTGGAAGTCCAAATTATTTTAATAATGTTACGGGATTGATGAAAGATTTTTTTGACCGAACAAATACGCTTTATAAAAACAAACTTTTGGAAGGCAAAAAAATGCTTAGCGTTTGTGTCGGAGGATCGAAGAATGAATCTTATCCTGCCAAGTTTTGTGCAGTCATGGAATCTTTGGCCGATTTGCATAAAATGATTTTTGTCGGGGATTTTTATTTAGTTGCGCGAGATGCCAATGAGATTGAAAATAATCCTGAAAGTATTCAAAAAATAGATGAATTTACAAAAAATATTTTAAGTTAATTATTGAAACTATTATGCCTCGAGTTAAAAAAGAAGAACAGGCCGAGAAAAAAGCCAGAAAAAAAATGAAGCCGATTCAAATTGTAAAAGGAATGAAAGACGTTTTGCCTCCGGAGCAGTTTGCCTGGGAGCATATTTTGGAAAATTCCAGAAAAATGTGCCAAGATTTTGGATTTGGAAGAATTGAAACTCCTATTGTTGAAAACACGGATCTTTTCAAGCGGGGAGTAGGGCAAGTTACTGATATCGTGGAAAAAGAAATGTTTTCTTTTGAGACTCAAGGAGGAGATAAAGTGTCTCTTCGTCCGGAAGGCACAGCGGGCGTGGTCCGTTCGTATATTGAAAATGGAATGAGCAAATGGACTCAGCCGGTTCACCTTTATTACGAAGGATCGATGTTTCGTTATGACAAACCTCAGCAGGGAAGGTATCGTGAATTTCATCAATTTGGTGCAGAGGTTATCGGAGAAGACAGTCCTGCAATTGATGCTCAGATTATTTATCTTGCTTGGAAGATTTTTCAGAAAATCGGCATAAAAAATGTCTCAATACAAATAAACAGCATCGGCTGTACAACTTGCAGGAATAAATACAAAAAGCTTTTGACTGATTATTATGATATGAAAATCAATAAGCTTTGCACGGATTGCAAAAGAAGATTGGAAAAGAATCCGATGAGGCTTTTGGACTGCAAAGAGGATAAATGTATGCAAGTCGGAGCCGGAGCGCCTCAAATTATTGATAATTTATGTCCGCAGTGTAATGATCATTTTAAGAGCGTTTTGGAGTTTTTGGACGAGTTGGAAATACCGTATGTTTTGAATCCAAATCTTGTGAGGGGGTTGGATTATTATACGAGAACAGTTTTTGAAATTTGGACTGACGGGGAAGACGGAGAATCGAGGCAATCTGCATTGGGCGGCGGCGGAAGATATGACGGACTCGTCGGGCTTCTTGGGGGAGAGGAAACTCCTGCGGTTGGTTTTTCTTTTGGAGTAGAAAGAGTTGCAGAAAAACTTATAAAAATGAACTTGGATTTGGAACCTAAAGTTTCAAAAGATGTTTTCTTGGTTCAGCTAGGAGATATGGCAAGGAGAAAAGTTATGAAGGCTTTTGACAAACTCATAGATACCGAAATTACAGTTGGAGAGTCTTTGGGTCGCGGCAGTATTAAATCTCAGCTAAGGATGGCGAACAAGTCGCATGCAAAACTTGCTCTTATTATCGGACAAAAAGAAGCACTTGATAATACTGTAATTGTTCGGGATATGAAAAGTGGAATGCAGGAAACAGTAATGCTGGAAGATATTGTTAAAGAAGTGAGACGAATGCTAAAGAAATAAGTTTCTAAGGGTAAATAGGATTTTTTCTCGCAAGCAAAGTAAGTTATATAATTTTTATCTTATAACTATGGATTGCATATTTGATAAACTTATAGCCGGAGAGATTCCGGCAAAGAAAGTCTATGAAGACGATTACGTCTTTGCTTTCTACGATATACATCCGATTGCGCCGGTACATATTTTGATTATTCCCAAAAAACATATTGAATCGGTGAATGACGTGGAAGAAGCAGATATTGAAACGATGGGGCATTTATTTTTGGCGGCAAAACAAATTGCCAAGGAATTGGGCATTGCGGAAAAGGGCTATAAACTTCTTGTGCGTACTGGGCGTGATGGCGGACAGGAAGTGTCGCATATTCATATGCATCTGTTGGGAGGTGCCAGGCTTCGGGAAGATATTGGGCCGATAAAATAGAAAATTAATTATTTCATGAATTTTTCTTAATAAAATATAGGAATATCTATAAGTTTTATTTTTGGGATTTTGAGGTTATATCTGATAACTTGCCAAACATAGAAATTCTGTTATACTAAAATAAGTTTTTATATAAACAATAATATCACATTGGAGGTGATAACAATGATTGAAGTCAAGAAAAAAGACAACGAAAGCGTTGGCAGTTTGCTTAGGCGTTTTTCAAGGAAAGTGCAGCAAAGCGGACTTCTTTTGCAAGCTCGAAGCTCAAGGTTTCAGGAAAGAGAAAAGAGCCGGACAGAAAGAAGAAAAAGCGCTTTAAGACGAAACCAAATCGTAGCTCAGAAAGACAAAGATAGAAAATTGGGAAAACTCGAAGAAGAATTCAAATTCAAAAAATAGTTTTTGCTTATTTTAATCGACTTTCGTTAAGACTTATGGAGCTAGAAGATAAAATAAAGGAAGATCTTAAGGCAGCGATAAAAAGCGGCGATACTGCCGTAAGAGATGTCCTTAGGTTTTTGATGTCGGATTTAAAAAATGAAGTTATTAAAACTCAAAAGGATTTGGAAGACAAAGATGTTTTGGCAGTGGTTCGCAGGAATATAAAAACCAGAAAAGATTCTATCGAGCAATTTTTGGCTGCCGGCCGTGCCGATTTGGCTGATAAAGAAAAAGAGGAGCTTGCTGTCTTGGAGAAATATCAGCCGGAGCAGATGAGCGAAGAAGAAATCGAAAAGACAGTCAAAAAAGTTTTGGAAAGAATGGATGCGGAGCAGGCAAAGAATTTTGGTTTGGTTATGAAAGAAGTTCTGAAAGAGATCGAGGGTAGAGCTGATGGCGCCGTAGTGAGCAAGATCGTTAAAAAGACTTTAATCGGTTAATAGCCGTTTAGGGTTTTTTTATTTTTTTATTTTGTCAAAAATGAGCCTTTTAATAAGAAATTTTACCAAAAAGAAAGTCAGCGCAAAAGAGCTTGAAGTAACAATGACTGTTGTGATCTCAGAGGAAAAAATCAAGAAAGAAGTTGAAGTCAGCTTGGTTTTTGTCGGAGACAAAAGAATTAGGGCTTTGAATAAAAAATATCGCGGCATAGATAGGATTACGGATGTACTTTCTTTTGAAGGGGAGAACGATGATGTTTTTATAAGTCCGGACAATGATACTTCTTATTTGGGGGAGATTTTTATATGTTATCCAAGAGCAGAAAAACAGGCAAAAGAAAAAAAACATTCGGTGAAAAAAGAAATTAACATCCTTTTTGTTCATGGACTTTTTCATCTTCTGGGATATAACCATATTCGAGACGAAGACTATAAACTTATGAATAAAAAAGAGTTGAAAGTGCTAAAAAAAATATACGAATAATTTATGTCTAGTTTTAAAAGATTTCTTAAAAGTTTAAAGCATGCCTTTAACGGTCTAAAAAGCGTTATTAAAGAAGGTAATTTTCAGATAGAACTCGCAATGGGAATTGCGGTAATTATTTTTTCAATTTATTTTAAACTGTCCAGTATTGAGCTGGCAATTCTCGTTCTGACAATATCGTTAGTTTTAGTGATGGAGATTATAAATACTATTTTTGAAAGGGTTACCGATATTCTGGTTCCCAGATTACATCCTTATGCGAAGATAATTAAAGATATGATGGCAGGTGCGGTTCTTGTGGTTTCTTTAGGCTCAGTAATTATCGGATTAGCAATTTTTTATCCATATTTTATAGCTTCATTGAATATTTTTTAGGGATACTTTTTATTTTTTTAAAAATATACTATAATATTTTTAAGGTTTTTATCCTTGGTTTTAAAACGAAAAGTAACAAATAGCAGAAAGAATTATTTTTTAAACAAAAGGCCTCATGTCAAAAGAAAATATCGTAATAGGACTTGATCTAGGTACAAGTCAAATCAGAACAATCGTAGCACAGATACAGGGAGACGATTCCAAACCGTTGGTTCTTGGAGTTGGGACAGCGCCATCTGCCGGCATTAGTAATGGAGTAGTTGTTGATATAGAAGAAACTATAAACGCTATTAACAAGTCCAAAGAGGAGGCCGAGAGAATTGCGGGTGTTCCTATTGAGCATGCTTTTGTCAGCATAAATGGTAAACATATAGTATCTCAGTTTTCCAAGGGGGTTGTTGCAGTGTCTAGGGCCGATGGTGAAATAAGCGAAGAAGATGTGAATCGAGTTATAAACGCCGCGCAAGCAATTTCTATTCCTAATAATAAGGAAATCATAAACATTGTTCCTTGTAGCTACACTATTGACGGACAGGAACAGATTAAATATCCGGTGGGAATGAGCGGAGTGCGTTTGGAAGTTAATGCTTTGCTGGTACAGGGCGCTGCTCCGTTTATAAAGAATTTAGAAAAATGCGTGCAGCAAAGATGCGGAATTGATATCGATGATTTGGTTTTTGCTCCGATGGCGGCCACAAAAGCGGTTATTTCGCGCAGACAGAAAGAATTGGGCGTGGTTGTTGTTGATCTGGGCAAAGAAACCACGGGCATTTCTGTGTATGAGGATGGAAATATCTTGGGAATGAAAATAATTCCGATCGGTTCAGGGCACATAACAAATGATATTGCAATCGGTTTAAGAACTTCTATTGACGTTGCGGAAAAGATAAAACTTGAGTATGGAAATACAGTACCGGAAGAGATTAATAAAAATGAGGAAATAGATTTGAGCGAAATGGATTCTAATGAAGAGGGTGTTTTTAAGAGACAATATATTTCTGAAATTATAGAAGCTCGCGTTGAAGAAATTTTTACAATGGTGGATGATGAACTTAAAAAATTGGATAAGAGCGGAATGCTTCCAGCCGGTGTCGTAATTACCGGCGGTGGAGCTAAATTGCCAGGCATAATAACCCTTGCAAAAAGAGTGCTTAGACTTCCCGCTCAAATAGGCTACCCAATGGAAATGAACGGTGTTGTGGACAAGATTGATGATCCTGAGTTTGCAACTTCCGTGGGCTTAATACTGTGGGAGGCTGATGACAATGGAGCATTTTCTATGGAAAAAAAAGGAGGGGTTGATTTCGGAGGATTAGGGAGAAAAATAGGCGGAATTCTCAAGAATATCCTTCCTTAGGTATTTTCTTGCGATATTTTTGGAAAAAAGTTATTATGGAAATATAAGAGTATTAATAGTTTAAAATATATGAAAGAAATAAAACCAGAACTGGAAACTTTCGCAAGGATAAAGGTTGTTGGCGTGGGAGGAAGTGGCAATCATGCAATAAGCAGAATGATGGAGGCTAATTTGAAAGGAATCGATTTTATTGCTGTAAATGCGGATGCCCAGGACCTTCACCATTGCAGAGTTCCGGAAAAGATACATATAGGGAAAAATTTAACCAGAGGTTTGGGCGCGGGTATGAATCCTGATATCGGACGCCAGGCGGCAGAGGAAAATAAGGATGAAATTCAAGATGCGCTCAAAAATGCCGATATGGTTTTTGTAACCTGCGGTCTGGGGGGAGGAACAGGAACAGGCGCCGCTCCTATTATTGCTGAAGCAGCCAAGGATGCCGGAGCTTTGACGGTAGCGGTGGTAACTAAGCCTTTTGCTTTTGAAGGAATGCAAAGAAGAAAAATTGCCGAGGCCGGGCTTGAAGCGCTGAAGGCGAATGTGGATACGATTATTACAATTCCAAACGATAAAATTCTTCAAGTAATTGATAAAAACACTCCTTTACTTGATTCCTTCAAAATAGTTGATGACGTTTTGAGACAAGGAGTTCAAGGAATCTCAGATCTTATAACTATTCCTGGTATAGTAAATGTTGATTTTGCCGATGTAAAATCTATTATGCAGAACACCGGTCCGGCCCTTATGGGAATCGGACGTGCTTCCGGTGAAAATAGAGCTGTGGATGCTGCCAAACAGGCGATAAACAGTCCTCTTTTGGAACTTTCTATTAATGGTGCCCGGGGAGTTTTGTTTAATATAAGCGGTGGGGCAGATTTGACTATGATGGAAGTTAATGATGCGGCACAGGTTATTACTGAGTCTGCTGATCCGGAAGCAAAAGTTATTTTTGGTGCTATAACAGATGAGGATTTAAAAAAGGGAGAAATAAAAATTACAGTAATTGCTACAGGTTTTCAATCTCCTACTATTCCATATACCCCCAAGAAGCAGCAAGTTGGCAGGGGTTTTAGCGAGGTTGAAACAATAAAAACGGAATCGGTTCAAGAAAATAAACAGGAAGATTTATTTAGACCAAAATCTGATATAAGTTTATCTAAAGTTGATAGTTTGCCAAGTTTCTCAAAAAAGAACTTGTCATCTTCTATTGCCGAAGTATTTAAGAAAGATTTGAGAGATAAGAATAAAGAAAAAGAGGAAATAGTAAAAGAAGAAAAAACGGAAATTAAAAAGGAGGAAAATATAGAAAGAAAAGAAACTGGATTGGATAGCTTGTTTGTGCCTAAAGCTGCTCCCAAATATGTTAGCGAGCCTGCAGTTTCTTCTGGTTTTTATGAAGATAAAGAAAAAAGGTCCAGCGATAGAGCTTTTTCAGATATTTCCAGGAATGAAAAAAGATCCGAAGAGAGCGTAAATAAACCTTTTGCCTCAAAGATCAGTAATATAAAATACAGTGATGAGTATGATATCCCTGCTTTTTTGAGAAAAAAGATGGATAAAAATAAAAATATTTCAAATTAAATCTCTATAGTAAATTGTAAACAAAAATAAAAATCCTGCCCTTTAAGGAAGTTGTCTGTTTTTGATGTTGTCAAAATAAACGTAAAAGGCAGTTTTTTATTTTTTATTTGCGGACAAAATTAATCAGGTAAAAAAAGTAAATCATGGAACCTAAAAAAATAAAAGTACAGCAAGTAAGAAAAAGAGACGGCAGAATTGTAAAATTTGATAAGAAAAAGATTACCGGTGTTTTAATGAAAGCTTTTAAAGCTACAGACGAAGGCGGTCTTAGAAATGCGCAGGATTTAACGAGGAAGATAGAGCACGAAATAGACAAAAGGTTCACAGTGAGAAATGGCGGCGGCAAAATGAAAGCGGAAATTCCTACGGTTGAGGAAATTCAGGATATTGTGGAAGGGATTTTGATAAGAGAAAATTATGTTGATACTGCCAAGGCTTTTATTATTTATAGGGAACAGCACAGAAGGCTGCGCGAGAATCAGGAGGTTCTTAAAAATGCCGTTGATTTGGTTGATGCCTATTTGAGCGAGATGGACTGGAAAGTCAAAGAGAACAGCAATATGTCTTATTCTCTGCAAGGGCTTAATAATTACATCGGGGAGATTGTTACTTCCAAATATTGGATAGAAAAAATTTATCCGCCGGAGGTGCGTGATGCTTACGTTGATGGCGATTTTCATATTCATGATCTGGGGCTGCTTTCTGTTTATTGTTGCGGATGGGATTTGAAGGATCTCTTGACGCGTGGATTTGGCGGGGTTAAAGGGAAAATTGAAAGCGGGCCGGCTAAACATTTTCGTTCGGCTTTGGGCCAGCTGGTAAATTTTCTTTATACTTTGCAGGGAGAAGCGGCAGGAGCGCAGGCTATTTCCAATTTCGACACATTGCTTGCTCCTTTTATCAGATATGATCAGCTTACTTATCGTGAAGTTAAGCAGGCAATGCAGGAGTTTTTATTTAATATGAATGTTCCAACTCGTGTAGGATTCCAGACGCCTTTCACAAATATTACGATGGATTTGACTGTGCCTTCCACTTTGGCGAATGAGGCGGTGATAATAGGCGGGCAGCCTCAAAAAGAACAGTATAAAGATTTTGCGAGCGAAGTCATTCTTTTAAATAAAGCTTTTGCGGAGGTGATGTCGGCAGGGGATTCAAGCGGCAGAGTTTTTACTTTCCCTATTCCAACCTATAATATTACCAAAGATTTTAATTGGGACGATCCGGAGCTGGAACCGCTTTGGGAAATGACTGCCAAATATGGAATCCCTTATTTTTCCAACTATATAAACAGCGATATGAATCCGGAAGACGCTCGTTCAATGTGCTGTCGTTTGCGTCTCGACAATCGCGAGCTCTACAAACGCGGCGGCGGGCTTTTTGGAGCAAATCCTATGACGGGTTCTATTGGAGTTGTAACGATCAATTTGCCAAGAATTGGATATACTTCAAAAAATAAGAAAGAATTCTTTAAGCGTTTGGAAGAATTGATGGGTTTGGCAAAAGTGAGTTTGGAAATCAAAAGAAAGACTTTGGAAAATTTTACCGCCAATGGACTTTATCCGTATTCCAGGCATTATCTTGAAAATATAAAATTGCAGAGAGGTGAGTACTGGGGCAATCACTTTTCAACTATCGGAATTATAGGAATGAATGAGGCGCTTTTGAATTTCTTCGGTCCCAAGACCAATATTGCTACTCCGAAAGGTATGGCTTTTGCAGAAGAAATTCTGAATTTTATGCGTGATAAGATGGTTGAATATCAGGAAGAAACCGGAAATTTGTATAATTTGGAAGCGACTCCCGGAGAAGGCACCTCTTACCGTTTGGCTCGCAAGGACAAGGCCAAATATCCGGATATTCTTACGGCAAATGATAATATAATATAAACTTTCAAATATAAAACAGCCTGTTAAAGGCTGTTTTTATGAAAAAAACTTATGGCTTTATTCTTTACTTTTTGCGCTATAAGCCTTATTATTAAGTTAAGATTATTTTTTAAAATATAAATTTCTATGCAAAGAACGGAAATTATAAAGCAAATAGAAGAATTGAGAAATTCAAAAGTTGTGAGTTATATAACGAGTGATAGACAAGGTCCTATAAATGCGCGCGTGGCGATGGATATTATTCCGATTATCAGCTCCCAGCTTCGCAAAATAGGAAAAACGAGTAAGATTGATTTAGTTTTGTACAGCTCCGGAGGTGACACAATGGTCCCGTGGCGGCTGGTTTCGATGATCCGGGAATATTGTGATCAGTTTTCAGTAATTGTTCTTTATAAAGCTCATAGCGCGGCAACGATGATTTCCCTGGGGGCGGATGAAATTGTTATGAGTGATATGTCGGAACTTTCACCAATCGATCCTTCAACGTCTAATTTTTTCAATCCGTCTGATCCGCAAAATCCCCAGAGCAGGATTCCGATTTCCGTTGAAGAAGTAATGGCTTATTTTGATCTGGCAAAAAATAAATTTGGGATTAAAAGCGATGAAGAGCTCACAAAGATTTTCAATAAGTTCATCGAAAGCAATCCTTCCATACATCCGCTGGCGTTGGGCAATGTGAACAGAACGCATAATCTTATTAAAATCCTTGCCAAACGCCTTTTAAAAAGCCACAGAGAGTCTCTCAAGGAGGAAGAAATTGATAGAATCATTGAATTTTTAACGGAAAAACTATACTCGCATCAGTATTATATCGGCAGAAAGGAAGCCAAAGAAGATCTGGGGATAAAAACTGTGACTTATGCCGATGAGAAATTGTCAGAGTTGATGACCAGTCTTTATGAAAGCTATGCCGAGGAAGCGCAGATAAACAAAATCTGGAATCCGGAAATTGAGATTGAAGGAAAGGAAACGCAGAATAAAGAATATAAAATCGCTTTTGTGGAAAGCGGGGAAATGCAGAATTATTTCTCTTTGGGGATCGAATTGAAGAAAGTAAGAAAACCTGTGCCTCTTCAGACTCCGCAAGGTCCGATTAATATTGAACAGGACCAAATTGTGTGGAGAATGACAGGGCAGGGGTGGAGATAGTAAACGAAAATGAAAAGAAAAGGTGTCAATATATGTCTAGTAGCTCCAATCATAACCTTTTTTTTGGGTCTCAATTTGTCTATTTTTTTAAAGCTGATAGATGATATTTTAAAGCGGATAAATCTTAATGTTGTAGCAATTGTTATAACAATTTGCCTTGCGTTTGGTGTGCCTCTCTATAAAGAAAATAAAAAAAAGAGATCTACTGCTAGACAAGTGTTACAGGAGATAAAAAATGCGATGAGCCAAATAGAGATTATCCACGAAAGGGGTGATAGCTTTTCTTTATCTGACAGGCTACTTCCTACAGATAATTGGCATAATAATCTCTCTTTGTTCACAAATGATCTGAATGAAAATGAAAGAAAATCTGTAAGCTGCTTCTACAAAGAGGCTGTTTGTATTGATAATATGATATTTCGTGCAGTAAATCAGCTCTTTAATGCTCCTGTCTTATCTTCGTATTCTTCGGATGATAGTTGTGATAATTCTAATAAAGGCATACAATATTCTTCTATTACTTCTGGGTTTGAGCTTAATATAAGGACCTTATTGCTGGAGGAAATTAATGTTATTAAGTCGATAGATATGATTTCTGCGGTAGATAAATTAGAAGAGATTTCTGTTAAAAAATGGCTTAGATTTTTATAAGGCAAACTTTTCTGTCAAAATTTTCTTCGACTCAACTTAGGTGGAAATAATAAAGATCGAAAATAATTTTAAAAAACATGCTAATCGGCGGACTGCAAAAATTTACAGCCTTGGATTATCCCGACAAGATTGCGGCGACGATTTTTACGGTGGGGTGTAATTTTCGCTGTCCTTTTTGCCATAATGGCGAGATTGTGGAGATTGGTTCAGAGAATAATTTTGAGATTATCAGTGAAGCGGAGGTTTTGAAGTTTTTAAAATCTCGGCAAGGCGAACTGGATGGGGTTTGCATTACGGGCGGAGAGCCGACATTGCAGAAAGACCTTCTTGAATTTATAAAAAAAGTGAGGAAGATGGGATTTTTGGTGAAGGTGGATACTAATGGTTCAAATTTTGAAGTGGTGAAAAATTTGGTGGCAGAAAATATTGTTGATTATTTTGCAATTGATATAAAGACCACTTTTCAGAAATATGATTTGGTTTCGGCGCCAAAAGACAGTGCGGAAAATACTTTACGGAGCGTAGAATTTATACTAAAGAATAGCATTCCTTTAGAATTACGGACCACTATGGCTCCTGGAGTAGTTGCACTGGATGATTTTGATGAAATTATCCGTGTTTTGGGAGAGGAAAATGATATATTATCCCGACTATTTCGATACAGTGTGCAGGCGTTTCGTCCGCAAAAATGTCTGGACGATCAATTTGAGAAACTTGTGCCTTATGATGATTTTATCCTGGAAGAAGCGGCGAATAAGATACGGAAATATTGTTCGCGAGTAGATGTGGTTAAATGATATAAATAATTATGAGATTTTCCTGCAAAGTTATAACTCGTGCTTCAAAAAATGAAGTCGTAGGAATTGAAAAATTGTCGCGACTTGGTTTGGATTTTGTAACAAAAGACCTAGATATGCCTGAAATCAAGGTCTATACAACGGCCGTGCCGGTAGGCGGAAAGGCTAACAAGGAAGTTGTTAACTTATTGGCGGAGGCGCTGGGAGTCGCTAAAAGCAGGGTGAAAATTATCAGAGGCGACACTTCAAATAAAAAAATAATCGAGGTGGATGACTAAAGACAAGAAATTCCTCTTAGGTGAGACTGCTTTTATTTTTGGTATAGTATTATTTTCTTTTGTAGAGTTTGACCTGTGGGTTTTGTTTTCGATTATTGCGTTGCTGGTTGCGCTTATTTTTTTGTTTAAGGGTGAAAAGATTGAAGTTGTGTTTTTGGTGATATTGTTTTTGATTACAGGGCTGATCCGTTTTGAATTGTTTGTTAAAACCGAGCCTAAAGAAGAAGAGTTGCAAAGTTTAAATGGTCAAAATATCGAGCTAAATTGCGAGGTTGCGGCTATGCCGGAGTTTAAAAACGGCAAACAGCAAATAATCCTAAAAGCTAACAATGAACGGCTATTGAAAGGAAAGATTTTGGTTTATGCCAGTCCGTATGAAAGTTATAATTATGGCGACGAATTGAGTTATAAAGGAACTGTAAAGATTCCGGAAAATTTTGACGATTTTGATTATAGAAAATATCTGCGCGGCAGAAATATTTATCTGATTTCTTATTATCCGGAATTGGACAAGCTGGAGGCAAATCAAAAAGGTTATTATAAAACTTTTTTGGGGGCGCTTTATTCTTTTCGCAAACGGGCCGATGGCAATATAAATAGTCTTTTGCCTGCGCCGGCGGGCAATATTGTGAGTGCTATGACTTTGGGGATAAGCTCTTCAGAAACCAAAGAGGTGATGGAAAATTTCAATAAAACTGGCACCAGCCATGTGATTGCCGTTTCCGGTTTTCATATGGTAGTTGTAACTGCTATTTTGATGTTTATTCTCTTGGGAGTTGGAGTAAATCGGGGCAAAGTTTTTTATCTGGCGGTTTTGGGAATTTGCTGTTT
>CAZKLR010000001.1:36495-38333 GCA_964553695.1 uncultured Candidatus Saccharibacteria bacterium
TTGGAGTAAATCGGGGCAAAGTTTTTTATCTGGCGGTTTTGGGAATTTGCTGTTTCGTTATTTTAAGCGGTTCGCCGGCTTCGGCTGTTCGGTCGGGCATTATGGCTTTCGTTTTTCTTTTTGCGGTCAAGATTGGGCGCGGTGGCAACGCTTTTAATGCCCTTATTTTTTCTGCTGCGCTTATGATTTTTTTAAACCCTTATATTCTTTCGAGCGATGTGGGTTTTCAGCTTTCCTTTCTGGCAACTTTCGGATTGATTGTTATTCTGCCGGCTTTGGAAAATAAGCTGAAAAAACTGCCGGAGTTGGGAGGAATTAAAAAGATTTTTCTAACTACGCTCGCTGCACAAATAGCCGTTTTCCCGATTTTGATTATGAATTTCGGCCAATTTTCTTTGCTTTCTTTTGTTGCCAATATTCTTATTTTGCCTACGGTACCCCTGCTTATGATCGGAGGATTTTTGCTGATCGGAGTGAGCTTTTTTAGTATTTTTGCGGCAAAGATTATTGCTTTGCCGGTATATTTTTTAGTTTCCTATGAAATTGCAATAGTCGATATTCTTTCTCGTACAGATTGGGGACTGATAAAATTCTAATACATTTCAGCACGATTATGCCAAAAAATAAAAAAATATTTTATACTTTGCTGATATTTGCGTTATTGGCGGCTCTGTTGTTTTATTTTATGCCAAATATAATCAGCGAGCTTAAAAATATTGATAATAAAAATGATGGCAAGGCGGAAGTGATTTTTATGGACGTGGGGCAAGGGGATGCGATTTTGATTCAGAAAGACTGGACACAAATTCTAATTGATGGCGGCGACGGGCAGCAAATTTTGAATCGATTGGGAGAGTTTATGCCTTTGGGAGATAAAAAAGTGGAATTGGTGATTGCAACTCATTCGGATGAAGATCATATGGGAGGGCTTATTAAAGTTTTGGAATCTTATGAAGTTGAGAAGGTTTTGGAACCGGGGACTGACTGTGACAAAGATTTGTGCCAGAAATGGGAAGAACTTATAACTCAATATAGCATAAACGAATCGAGTGCAAAACTGGGGCAGGAGGTTAATCTTGGGGAAGATATAAAAATTTCAGTTTTATATCCTTTTGACGATTTATCGGGAAGAGATTTTGAAAATGCCAACGAGGCTTCAATTGTGTTAAAAGCTGAAGTAGACGGCGAAAAGTATCTTTTGATGGGCGATACGGAAACTAAAATTGAGCAAGAATTAATAGATAGCGGTTTGGATTTGGATGCAGACGTTTTGAAAGTTTCGCATCACGGCAGTAAAAACGCGACTTCAGTTGATTTTATATCGGCGGTTACTCCGGATCAGGCAGTGATTTCAGTAGGCGAAAATTCTTACGGACATCCGTCAGAAGAGACTTTAAATCGACTTTTAAATATGAATATAATAATTCTAAGAACTGACAAAGATGGAAGTATAGAGTTCTAATTATTTGTTGTTATTTTTTCTGTCTTTACTTTTTTAGTTTAGCGTTTAAAATATATACATATATAGATAATAAATATAATCAAAACCCCAGGAGGAAAACCCTTAATCATCTAAACACTGATAATGCAAAACCAACCCTTAAAGAAGAGATATAACAAAGCTTTGCTTTTCACTCTCTGTTTTTTATTGTTCTTTGTTTCTGCTCTAGGAATTATATTTTTGAATCGGACTTATGCCGCTTCTTCTACTTGGACTGGAGCAGTCTCTTCTGATTGGGCAACTGCCGGTAATTGGAGTTTAAACGCTGTCCCGGATGCCACTACTGACGTTATTATTCCCGATGCTTCTACAACTCCCAATGATCCCAGCATATCTT
>CAZKLR010000001.1:38433-44825 GCA_964553695.1 uncultured Candidatus Saccharibacteria bacterium
GGGCAAATTGATCTGGCGGGAAATTATGTTATTGGGGCTGCTGCTTCTTCCGGTTTTGATAATTATGCTAATACCATTATTAATTTTAATCACGCTTCAAATAATCAATCCATTATTTATACTTCCGGCGGAGTTGGTGCGCACATTCGCATCGACAAAGCAGGCGGAACTTTTAGTATTTCTGATAACGTAAGCATAGTCGGATGGGAATATGTCAGTGGAACAGTGAATGGAACTGACTCTTATGCGATTACGTTAGCTGGAGCAGGTAATGGTAATTTTATTCCGGGATCTCTTGTCTATTCGAATATCGAAGTAAAAAAGACGGCTATTAATAACAATTACGATATAGTATATTTTTCTGACGTCACTACTATATCAGGTAATTTTGTTCATACAGATGGCAGGCTTTTCGGGGGGCAAATCAATCTTGCTGGGAATTATACTATTGCGGCAACTGCCGGAGCGGGGATAAGCAAGGTAGCTGATACTATCATCAATTTTAATCACGCTTCAAATAATCAATCCATTATTTATACTTCCGGCGGAGTTGGCGCGCACATTCGCATTGACAAAGCAGGCGGAACTTTTAGTATCTCTGATAATATAGCAGTATCCGGATGGGAATATGTCACGGGCAGCGTAAGTGGAATGGATACGCATACTTTGGTTTTTGCCGGAATCGGAGATGGCAAGTTTATTCCTGGATCTTTGGCTTATTCCAATATCGAAGTCAGAAAGACGGCCACAAATACTAATTATGATGATGTGGTTGTAGGTGCGGGAACTCTGACAATCCCCGGTGATATTATTTTGACGGATGGAGATCTTGATCTTCATACTAATAATCCCGCTTTGAATCTTTATGGCGATCTTACTATTGCGGCTGCGGCTAACTTTACTAAAGGTACCGGCATTTTTACTTTCGTTGGCACTGCTGCTTCTGTTTTTTCCGATGCTACAACTATTAAACAGAATTTAGGCAAATTGGTCATCAATAAAACCAGCACAACGGAAACGAATAACAAACTCACTTTATCTTCAGGTTTAACTTGCGATACTTTGACTATTGACGGAACTTCGGGCCAATCCGATACTCTTGATATGGGAAGCAACGGGTATGTTTTGACTCTGGCAAATTCCGGCGCGGTGGCTGATGTTTCTTTTATAGAGGGAACGCTGATTTCTGATTCTTCAACTATAAAATATTCTGCTACTAATTCTGCGGGCAATATTAATATCAATCCTGATATAAATTATAGTTCTTTGGAATTGGCAGGAAGCGAGACTTATGCCTTGGGAGCAGAAACTACAATAACGGGGGATTTAAAGATAGATAACGGCGCCACTCTGGATTCTTATGGGTTCGCACTGAATTTGGCTGGAGATTTTAGCAATTTAGGCACATTTATACCGCATTCTAATACGGTAACTTTGAACGGTACTAACCAATCTATTTCTGGAGACACGACTTTTCATAATCTCGTTAAACAAGTTGTCTCTTCTGATACGCTTACCTTTACGGCTTCATCTGTCGCTTCAATTGGAGCGGGTGGAAGTTTGCGTTTGGAAGGAAAGGATGCAAACAATCTACTTTCTCTTCGCAGCTCTGTATCTGGCAGTATTTGGAATCTCAATCTGGACAATTCTGCTGTGTTTGTTCTGAATTATTTAGACGTGCAAGACTCTACTGCTGGCGGACAAGTTTTAAATGCTTATTATTCCAATAATTCCGGTAATAATACCAACTGGAATATTTCATCCGGCGCAGCAGCTGTTGCTACGGCGGTTCCAGTCCGCACTTCTATTTGGAATTCCAATACTAATAACAGTCCGAATACTATTACCGATTTGAATGTTGTAGTTTTTAATGTTAGCTATGACAAAATAGGAAATATCGAGTGGTATAAAGACGGAGAGCTTCTTCAAACTGACAATAATACCTTTTCATCTTCTTTCTCTACTGCCTGGGCTGCAGCTGATTATAGCAAGGTAAAGCATATTAAAGCGCATTCGACTAACGCAGTTGGAGTATCGGTTGATACTATTTGGAATGTGGAAGTGGAACCTGCGGGAACTGCTACAATTGTTAAAGATCTTACCATTTCTAGCGCTTCAACCTTTCATATTACTAATGGCTGGACCAATCTTCCTTCTCTGTATCTGTGGGCAATCAGAAAAGGCGATAATACCTTAATTGAATATCAGAAAGAAAAAACTTATTTATTAAAGGCTCCTATAGAGGTTGATGCTTCCACTTTGAATATTGATTCTACTACAGCGCATAAAATTTATCTGCGGGCCTTGCCAGCTATATCTTCCACCCAGACTCCGATAATAATTAAAGCTTCCAATGGAGGATCTATCGCAATTGATAAAGTAAACTTATACGGTTGGAATATTGATACTGGGGAGGAAATAACTATTAATGATGTGAGCCCTACTATCAGATCTGTCGGAGATAGCGATGTGGATATAAGCAATTCTAATCTTCGTCACACCAGGCTTGATTATGGTACGGACACTTCTATGGGGGATAACATTTTCAATAATTCATTCTTTGAGAGCAATCCTCACAGTATCGATAATGCCGATTCAGCAGCTGCCAAGGGGCTGACTATTGCTAATAATGATATGATTCATGCATCATCGCAAAATGTTGATGGTTATAGGGGTGAATTTGGGGAATCGCAATGGGAGGCAACTGATACCATCTATCAGGATAATCGTATTATAAATATGGATAGCTGGAGTTTCGAACCCAGCCAGCACGCTACCCTGATCGGCAATGAGGTGGTATTTTCCAAATATAATTTAATAGAGTATGCTGAAGGTTCATTCTCTAAATATAATAATTTGCATGATAATGGCGGGAAGCATAATGGATTTAACGGAATAGGAAATTTCGATTATTCAGGAATTCATAATCCTCGGGATAATGCTTATTCTGTTAAGGATTACTGCCATGATTTTACCGGATACAGTTGTTATTATATGCAATATAACGTCTATACCACTCCTTATACCTTTCCTGGCCATATGTACATAATAGATGGCTACAACAAAGATGCGACTATGAGCGCTTTCCCTTATAATGGCGTTGGAATAAATATAAACGGAGGATATGATCTTTATGCTTATAACTATACTGCAGATCAATCCACTATGAATATTCAGGCCGGATCGGACCATATCGTTATCAGAAAATCTCTTTTTAAGAACTCTCCGGAGAGATCTTTGCGCATTGTTGATTTTGCCTCTGATCCTAATCCGAATATAGATACCAAGGCCGTTGAAAATATTTATGTCATCGATACGCAATTTGCGGAAAGCTCAACCAATACAAAAAACTATTATATTTCATCTCCTGCAAATAATAAACACAATCCGATTATTTGGTCTATAAATTCCTGGAGAAAAGACAGCAGCAGCGTTTTGCAGTTTCCTATTGTGGAATCTACTGGACAAAATAGCGGCGGTGAAATTCGTACTTTTGCTTATCTTGACGTATTAGTTCAAGATCAGGCCGGTACGGCGATTAATGCGGCGAATATTGCAATTACTCCTTACGCTGCGGTTCCTGTGTTTTCGCTTACATCTGGGACTTATTCATCTTCGCAGGGGGTAAGCCTTTCTTCAGATACTCCTGGAGCGACAATTTACTACACTCTTGATGGCAGTGATCCTGCAACTTCTGCTACGCGGATAACCTACTCATCTTCTTTGAGCTTGTCATCTACGACAACAGTTAAAGCTATAGCTGCCAAGGCGGGATATTTGAATAGCGGCACCTCTACGGCAACTTACACCATTGGAACCGGCACTTTCGCTGCTGCGCCGACATTTTCGCTTGTGCCTGATATTTATACTTCTGCGCAGCAAATCAGTATGTCTTCAACTACAGAAGGTGCAACTATTTATTATACCGTTGATGGCTCTAACCCAACAACATCTTCTCCTGTTTATTCTTCGCCAATAACCATATCAGCCACTTGCACTGTACGAGCTATAGCGATGGCGGCAGGTTATACAAAAAGCGGAATTGCAAAATCGTCTTATCGGATATTTACTCCAACGGCTGACAATTATCCGGTAATAGAAGTTAATCTTCCACCTCCTCCTGTAGATTTGGGACAATTCCCCGAGACAGAATTGCCAATGCCGGAAGTTCAAATTTTTGACGGGACACAAACTGGAGCCAATGGGCATACTCCTTTCCCAAATTACGGTTGGAGCGCCAATGTGGAAGGAACACCGGCCTTGCTTATTCACAGACAGACGCGAGGAGACACCGGCTTTGTAACTTTTTCCGATTACTCTTATCGTGTTACTGCTACAAACGGTACTAATACTGTTTCTGCAGATATTACTCCTAATTCATCTTGGTTGCGCGAAGATCCAAACCAGGCCTCTAAGACCATAGTTTTAACTTTTAATCAGGAGGCGGAAAAATACTCTCTAAACGTGAACGGAGGTACCGGTTCCGGTATTTATACTGCAGGTCAGATTGTAAACATTTCTGCTCCAGTTGTTGCTGGCAAGGTGTTTAAAAAATGGATTGGGGATACGACTGGTGTTATTAGTACCACTCAAGCTAACACTACAATGACAGTTCAAGCGAATAATTCTTCCATTACGGCCTACTACGAAGATGTAACTTATCATCTTACAGTGGTTGGAGGAGAGGGTTCTGGCGATTATCCTGCCGGTAAAATTCTAGTCATTGATGCCTCTGCAACTAACAGTACGCAGAATTTCTATAAGTGGGTTGGAACAGGATCATCATCCGTAGTGAGTCCGCGCGTATATTCCTCTATGTTTATTATGCCTGCAAGCAATGTTACCGTAACGGCTACTTATCGCGATGCCATTAATTATTCCGCTCGTCTTACTGTAGCTAATGGTGCTGGTACCGATTTTTATCTTCCTGGAGATACAATATCAGATATTTCTGCCAATCCTGCTCTTACTGGAATGACTTTTGACCATTGGGAAGGTGATACAGGATATCTGTCCGATATCAATGATGCGACTCCTGTTTTGAACAATATGCCAGAGGACTATCTGATTATATATCCGGTCTATAAGAATATATCCGCAACTTCTTATAACTTGACTCTCGTCGGCGCTACCGGTTCTGGAGGAGCCTATGAAGCGGGAGATGAAATAAATATTACCGCTGAAGCTGCACCTACAGGAAAAGTATTTGATCGATGGACAGGAAACACTGAATATTTGTCAGCTTCCAACATTGTTTCGTCTTCTTTTACTCTTACGATGCCTAGCGCGAATGTAAGCTTGACTGCTAATTATATTTCTCTAAGTACTGTCGCCACTCCTATATTTACTCCGGCAGCAGGTACTTATACTTCAGCGCAAACAGTTAGCATTTCCTCTGCTACTTCCGGTGCTACTATCTATTACACCATTGATGGTTCTACTCCTACTATTTATTCATCGGCCTATTTCGCTCCTATTACTGTAACCTCAACTCAAACTATTAAAGCCATTGCTGCTAAGGCGGGTTATATCAACAGCGCAGTAGGAAGTGCGACTTACACAATTAATGCTTCATCGGGAAATTCCGGGGGCAGTTCTTCTGGCGGGGGCAGTTCTTCGGGAAGTTGTTCATGTGGCGGAGGTTCAGGAAATTCAAGCTCGACAGGTTCTGCTCCGACTATTATAAGCGCCAGTGTCGTTTCTGCTACTGGCAATCAGGTATTGCTTTCTTTGAACATTGGTGGTGCTTCTAAAATGCTTCTTTCTGATACATATAATTTTACAGATGCGTCTTGGGAAAATTACGCAAGCAGCTATACTTATACTAAAAAAGATGGTCAGAATAAAGTATATCTAAAATTCCGATCTGCTTCAGGAGGGCTTTCTTGCATAATTGAGCTTCCTTTAACTGCAGGAAGCGTATCTACTGGCGGAAGTGGCAGCGGCGGTATTTATCCTAATGGCGTTCTTCTTAAGATACCTTCTTCTTTTAAAATATATGTAATGATAGATGGCAAGAAAAAATGGATACCTACTCCTCAAGTATTTGCCCAGCTAGGTTATAAATGGACTGAAATCAAGGTTCTTAACGAAGCAGAATTAAACAATATTCCTGACTATGAAGACAACCTAATCAGAGCTATAAATGACTATAAAGTGTACCTGGTAGTAAATGGGGTTAAAAGACACATACCTAATCCCGAAGTGTTTCTTAATTACGGATTTGATTGGAATGATGTCAAAGATGTGCCCCAAGAAACCATAGATAAATACCGTAATACCTATCTTATTCAGGAAGATGGTACTAGCAATGTGTATTATCTAAGTAATGATAATATAAAAAAGCTCATACCTACCACTGATATCTTCAACAGCTATAATGACAAGACAGA
>CAZKLR010000002.1:0-5643 GCA_964553695.1 uncultured Candidatus Saccharibacteria bacterium
TTAACTTCTTCACTTTTCTTATCAGTAACAGGCTTCAAGCCCAAGCGATGGTCTTCCGGTTCGATAGAAATAATTTCAAATTCGTAGCTTTTTCCAACTTCAATGTTTTTAGTTTCATTTTCATTGAGTTTGGAAATATGAGCCAAACCATGGATGTCCTTATCAAGCTGGGCAAAAATACCAAATGGGTTGATTTTTGTAACTTCACAAAGAACTTTTTGTCCGACTTTGTATTTTTCATGAACATTTTTCCATGGGTCGCTTTCAAGAGCTTTAATACTGAGTGAAATTCTTGCATTATCGATGCCAATGATCTTACATTTGACTTTTTGTCCAACGTTGAAGAGTTTCGAAGGGTCGTCTATAAGCTTCCATGCCAATTCTGAAATGTGAACAAGGCCTTCAAGGCTGTCGTTAAACTTGACAAAAACTCCAAAATCAACTATACCGCTGATTTCTCCTTCAACAACATTACCGACTTCCAGTTTGGATACTTTCTCTTTTTCCTCTTCTTCTTTGGTGGCCTTTTCGCTGACAATAAGCTTTCCTTCTTCTTTATCTAAGCCAATAATCTTTACTTTTACATTAGTATTGACCATTTGCATTAATAAAGAGAGAATTTTGTTCTTGTCTCCGTCACTGACTCTTGGATAGTGGTCGCTGGTGAGCTGAGAAGCTGGCAAGAAACCAATCATTCCGTTGATCTTAATCATAAGACCTCCCTTGTTGGCTTCCAGTACTTTGGTAGTGATAATTTCGCCTTCTTCCATCTTCTTTTCCAGTTCGTTCCAGATCATATCCATACTGGTTTCTTTTAGGGACATTTCTACGAATCCATCTTCATTTTCCAAGTCAACTACAGTAGCGGAAATAGGATCTCCGGATTTCAGGTCTTTGAAAGTGCTAAGACTTCCTAAAACTCCTTTTCCGTAGCCATAAATTGCTCCTGTACCAACCGGACCCAAATCAACATAAGTGATATTGCTTCCGATTTCTATGATGGCTCCTGTTAAAACATCTCCTTCTTTTGGCAGTTTAGGGGCGTTTTCGTCGTTCAACAGTTGTTCCATTTCACTGTTGGAAACTGTTTTAGTGGCATTAACCATTGTTTTAAATTCTCCTTTCTTTTTGAGATTTTCAGTGTTATAACGACAAATATAAAAAGGTCAGTTACAAAACTGAATTTAAATCAAGTATAATCTACTTTTTTATAGTTGTCAAAGGTTTCTTAATGTGATAGAATCTATTTATAAAAAGGCTAAGAATAGCCAATTTTGAAGTGTTAATGTAAGCAATTTTAATAATCACATTATGAATATTACATGGTACGGTCACAGTTGTTTTAAACTTCAAGGAAAAGACGTGGCAGTTATTACTGATCCATTTAATAAAGAAATAGGATTAAAACCACCTTTTGGTACCGCCGACATCGTGACTATAAGTCATAAACATAGCAGTCACAATAATCGCACTGTCATAAAAGGAGAACCTTTTGTCGTTGACGGACCGGGCGAGTATGAAATTAAAAAAGTTACGATTAGAGGTATAGAAGCTTCCCATAATAATGAACGAGGCAGCAGCCAAGGAGAAAATACTATCTTTGTGATGACTTTTGAGGGTATAAAAATATGCCATTTGGGGGATTTGGGTCAGAAGAGCCTTGATGCGGAACAATTGAATGCTATTGGCGATGTTGATATTCTGTTTATTCCGATAGGAGGAGTATCTACAATTAACGCAAAGGAAGCTGAGGCGATTATCGGACAAATAGAACCAAGGGTGATAATTCCTATGCATTATAAAATTAAAGGAGTTAAGGGCAGTTTGGAAAAATTAGATGATGCAAAAAGTTTTTGCCAGAACCATAATTTAAATGTTAACGAGACAGTTTCCAAAGTGAGCTTTAAGAAAAAAGATTTGCCGGAAGAAGAAGCTCAATACATTGTTATGGATCTGGGCAAATAATGAGAATGATTTAAAAAATGAGCAATAAAGTTAAAAAAATTTTAGGAGATATTCACGGAAAGTCAGAAAGAGAACAAAAGCAAATTGTTTGGCTTTTAACGGCTTTTTCTATGATTATAATTTTTTGCGCGGGTATGTTGAGCATTCGCACTAATTTTTTGAATCTGGGGAAAAGCAGTATGGATTTGTCAGGGCTACCTCCTTTTCCGGAAATAGAAGATATAGATTTCAAGGAAGGATTAAGCGCAGATAAGAATGTTGAAACGGAAAATGAATCGAAATGGAAAAATGCTGGCGATGAATATTTGCAGAAAAAAAATGTTTTTGGCAATGATGATTTTTCTTCATTAAAACTTGCAGGGATTGAGAAGCAAGAAGATGGCAATGTTTTATTGAAATATGAACATTATTATAAAGATATTCCAGTTTTGAATAGCGGCTTGATTTTAATTTCCGGACTGGAAGATGATGGCGCGGTCTCTGAATATCAGAATAATTTGAAAAGCGGAATTAATATTGCGACGGATCCGGTAATTTCTATGAAGAATGCTTTTGAGATAGCTGAAAAAGAATTAAAAAATACTGGCTATGTTGCCA
The DNA here is from genome assembly GCA_964553695.1 of uncultured Candidatus Saccharibacteria bacterium. Classification (GTDB taxonomy): domain Bacteria; phylum Patescibacteriota; class Minisyncoccia; order JAHIHE01; family JAGLIN01; genus STD2-77. The sequence continues at coordinate 2,563 of CAZKLR010000002.1, forward strand.
AGGAGGGAAAACTGGCGATTTCTGAATATGAAGAAAAATTTTATCTGGTATGGAGAGTGGTTTTAGAATCTGCGGAAAACGGAAATAATAGGGAAATTTTAGTGGGCGCAAAATACGGAAGTGTAATTTCTAGCGAAAAAGTGGTAAATCAGACAAGCGACATAACCGAATAGCGATATTTGGTTATATTTTTTAGCTGATTGAATTGCAGTTTTTTCGTGCTTTTTTGATTTGGCTAAATTTTAGATCAATAATTTTTGAATAAAATAATATGAAAAAGAAAGAACAAAAGGAGAGCGTGGAGGAAAAATTTGAAGAAGGTTCTGTTGGAAAAGTACAAGATGTAGTTATTGTGGATGAAATGCAACAGTGCTATTTGGATTATGCAATGTCGGTTATTGTGTCGAGAGCATTACCGGATGTGCGTGATGGCTTGAAGCCGGTGCATCGTCGCATTCTTTATGCGATGCATGATATGGGTTTGCGTCCGCAAGGAAAATTTAAGAAATCGGCATCTGTTGTCGGTGAAGTGCTTGGTAAATATCATCCGCACGGTGATGTGGCTGTATATGATTCTATGGTGCGTATGGCACAGGATTTTTCAATGCGTTATATGCTGGTTAACGGTCAGGGAAACTTCGGTTCAATGGATGGCGATGGTGCGGCTGCTATGCGTTATACTGAGGCAAAACTTAGACCGATTGCTGAAGAAATGGTTTATGATATCAACAAGAATACAGTGGATTTCATTGATAACTATGACAAGAGCCGAAAAGAACCGGTGGTTTTGCCGGCGCGCGTACCACAACTGCTTTTGAACGGTGCAATGGGAATTGCGGTTGGTATGGCTACTAATATTCCACCTCACAATTTAGGTGAAGTAGTGGATGCAACTATGTATCTTATAGATCATTCAGATGCCAGTATCGAAGATTTGGTGCAATTCATCAAGGGACCTGATTTTCCGACCGGTGGATATGTTTATAATCAAAAGGAAATTTTGCAGGCTTATGCGACTGGAAAAGGAAAAATTGATATGCGTGCTAAGACGGACATCGTGGAAGACAAAAAAGGCAAATTCCAGATCATTGTTTCTGAAATGATTTATCAGGTGAATAAGGCTGTGTTGATTGAGAAAATCGCGGATTTGGTTAAAGAGAAAAAAATTGAAGGAATAAGAGATTTGCGCGATGAATCAAATAAGGAAGGCGTGCGCGTGGTGATTGATCTTAAAGCGGATGCTTATCCTAAAAAAGTTCTTAATCAGTTATATAAATTGACTGATTTGCAGAGAGCTTTCCATTTTAATATGCTGGCATTGGTTGATGGCATTCAGCCGCGCATCTTAAATCTTAAATCTATTTTGGAGTTTTATATTGTCCATCGCGAGGAAGTAGTGCGTAGAAAAACGCAATATGATTTGGATAAAGCGAAGGAAAGAGCGCATATCTTGGAAGGTTTAAGCAAAGCGCTTGATCACATTGACGAAGTGATTCAGACTATCAAAAAAGCCGCCAACAAAGAGAAAGCGCATGCGGACTTGATGAAGAAATTCAAGTTGAGCGATATCCAGGCTACTGCTATTTTGGATATGAGATTGCAGACGCTTTCCGGTCTGGAACAGAAAAAAATTAAAGATGAATTGGAAGAGAAGCTTAAACTTATTGCAGAATTGGAAGCAATTTTGAAGGATAGAAATAAAATTATGGGAATTATCAAAGATGACCTGCTCGAGATTAAAGAAAAATATGCTGATGAGAGAAAGACTCGTATTTTCAAAAATGCCATCGGCGACTTTTCACAGGAAGACCTGGTGCCAAAAGAGGACGTGGTGGTTTCGGTTACACAGGCTGGTTACATTAAACGTATGGATCTGGGAGACTATCACGTGCAGCATCGCGGCGGCAAGGGTGTGACGGGTGGAAACATCAAAGAAGAAGATATGGTTGATAGTATTTTCTTCACTAATACACATAGCAATCTTTTATTTTTCACGAACTTGGGAAGAGTATTCCAGATCAAGGCTTATGAAATTCCAGCTGCAAGCCGTACCAGCAAGGGACAAGCAATTGTAAATTTCCTGCAGCTTTCACAAGGCGAAAAAGTAACGGCAGGAATCTCTTTGGATGACAAAAATCAGGAAAAGTTTCTTGTAATGGTAACTAGAAATGGTATAATTAAGAAAACAGAAATTGAAGAATTCTCGGTGGTTAGAAGATCGGGGCTTATCGCAATCAATCTAAAGAATGGTGACGAGTTGATTTGGGTGAAAGCAAGTACGGGCAAAGATGAAATTATGGTAGTGGCTTCAAACGGTCAGGCAATACGTTTTAAGGAAAATGATGTCAGGCCAATGGGAAGATCTGCTGCGGGTGTGACAGCTGCCAAACTTAAAGGTGATGCAAAGGTGGTTGGAATGGGAATTATTTCCAAAGAAGAAAAACAGAAGGAATTTGTATTTACTATAACGGAAAATGGTTTCGGAAAAATAAGTGATCTCGGTTTGTATAAAGTACAAAATCGCGGCGGAAGCGGAATTAAGACTGCAATCTTGAATGCGAAGACTGGAAAAGTAGTGTCGGCTTGCGTGGCGACAGAGGAAGAAATCAAAAATGATATTATGATTATTTCTCGAAAGGGGCAGATTATTAGAATTCCTTTCAGTTCTGTCGCTAAATCCGGACGTGCTACTCAAGGTGTAAAAGTGATGAGAGTTGGCGCTGGAGACTTTATTGCTTCGGTTACAACCTTATAAAATTATTCTAATTTATAAACAAAAATATGGAAAAGCATCAGAACTCTGTCGTTATGTCAAAAGCAGGCAGTGGCGGTTTTATAAACCAGGATGAAATTATAAAAGCAATCGGTATAAAAAATGGCATGATTATTGTTGATCTCGGTTGCGGTGCTGGATATTTTACCATACCGATGGCTCGTATGCTTAATAATACCGGCAAAGTTTATGCAGTGGATGTTTTAAGTGCGGCATTAGATTCTGTTTTAAGCCAAAAGAAACTTTATGGCCTCCTAAATGTGGAAACGATTCGGGCGAACGTAGAGGTTTTAGGCGGAACTAAGATT
>CAZKLR010000002.1:5743-10434 GCA_964553695.1 uncultured Candidatus Saccharibacteria bacterium
GTGAAATATGAACAGATTGATAAGTATAATTATGAAGAGATTTTGTTTGACAGACAGGTGAATAAAAAGGGGCCAAATATGTTTATGATGTACAATACTTGGCTGCCAAAATATCAGCAAAGGATTATCTCTGCTCCTGAATCGATGATGACAGTCGCCGAGTTTGAAAAGACTTTTGCTAAAGTTACCGCGGATGATCTGATTGCTGAAGAAAAAATATATTCTCTTCCCCTTTATGTTGATACTTTGGCTCTCTATTATAATAAAACAATGCTTTACAATGCAGGATTTATTAGACCGCCGGAAACTTGGAGTGAATTTACTGACTATATTGAGAAATTAACAATCATGGGCGAAGGCAATAAGATAGAGGTTATGGGTGCGGTAATTGGAGGTGCGGAATATGTTAACAGAAGCCAGGACATTTTAATGTTGCTGGTTATGCAAAATAATATAAAGTCTACAACAACAAGCAACTTAGTCTCTTTCAGATCACCGGAAGGACAGAGGGCTGTTAAATTCTATACTGATTTCGCAGATCCTACCAAGAGATATTACACATGGAACTACGACGATCGAATGTATTCTATTGATGCTTTTACTCAGTCAAAGGCTGCTATGAGCATAAATTATTCTTATGAGCTCGAAAATATCGATAGTAAAACCGGAGGCAATCTGGATTATGGGGTAGCGTTAGTTCCTCAGCAATATCCGAACAATAAAATAAATTATGCAAGTTACTGGGCTCCTGTGGTTGCCAAGGATGCACCTTGTGAGAAGGAAGACGGAGTAAATGAGAGCTGTGCTTTGCTTTCCTGGGAGTTTATAAAATTTGCCAGCGAAGCTGATAATGTCCGTTCTTATCTCGATGCAACCAGAAGACCTGCTGCCAACCTTGTTGTTGCCAAGGAACAGTCGGAAAAATCCGGAGACCCTATCGCTCCTTTTGCTTCTCAGGTTTTAACCGCTTACAGTTGGGATAATCCTAATAATGAAAAAACGGACGAGCTCCTGGTTAATATGATTGATTCAATAATAACCACCGATAAGAGCAGAAAAAAAGATTTTGCCAAAGCGATGGGTGAAGTGGCCAATGATGTTAAGGAGTTGAATTAACAATTATAATAATAAAAAAACAGAACTTTCCAACTCTGTTTTTTTATTGCTTTTTATTCTCTAGAACTAACTCATCAGTTTATTTGCGCATATACTACGACATAATTATGACCATATTTTTTAGCGCATTTGGGGCAAGTTGTATAATAGAAAAAATATTTTTGCGCTTTCTGGTTTTGCGTGGCAAGATATTGGTCCATTTCTTTTATCCATTTTGGTACGTGGTTAAAAGGACCGTCAAAAACTTTGGTAATGAAAGTTCCGGAAAGTTTAACATTTTCCAATCCTGGTACTTCATGGGATACATGGATGAAATGTTCGCATTTCCAAGGAGATGGGTCGTAAGCAAGCCAGAGAAAATCTTGGTCTGCAGGTTTAGCTTCGGCTTCTTCTATCGCCTTCCATGCCGTTGCCATCATTTTCCCTATTGTGCCCGGCAAAGGCATATGGAAGATTTGAGGCGAGGTTTTTTTGACGAATAATTTGTTTTCAAACACGATAGTTTTGCTATCCCAAGGTTCGGGGTTGAACTTGGGGCAGCAGACAGGTTCTTGTGTGTTTTCCATTTTTGATTAATTAATATTAAATTATCGGGCCATCGCTTTCTTGCGAAGTTTATCCGGCATCTTTTCGATAGCGTAGCGCAAAGCGGTGCGAGGCATAACAGCTTTATTTTTTATTACATAATCAAACACTTCTTTCCTATGTTTGCGACTTGCTTCTTTGAGCATCCAACCATAACCTTTTTGCACAAGGTCATCCTGATCCAGAAGAAGCATATCAGAAATTTCAAAAACATCTTTTAGGAAGTTGCCTCGGCGGGCGGGAAGAATAAGTGTGACGGAGGCGGCACGGCGGACGAAGCGATTTTTTGACTTTGTCCATCTTTTAAGCTTAGACAGATGCTGTGGATACATCTCAATAAATACTCCAATGGCGTGATTGCAAAGGGTGTCGCACTTAGCCCAATTGTCGATGTAATTCTCTACCCACTTTTCAAAAGTCTTAAAATCTTCTGGTGTGAATCCCTTGCGCATATTGTATGCCCATGCGGCGGCTATCCAAGCTTCTTCATTGTAGCCGGAGCGTAGGAGTTCTTCGCAGATGGCGAAGATTTCTTTCTTATCTTGCTTTTTTATTTTCTGAAAATATTCCTTTCCTATGCGGGTAACCACAGACGTTTTGTTGCCATAACACTTGATGTTTTCCTTGAAATAACGCTGCGCACCAGCTTTAGTCTTGTCATCAATATTGGCTTTAAGCTCGCAGCGCAGTTCGCTGACGATATTTTGCATAAAGTTAATAATAATTCTCTTATATGAATATTATCCAATCGTATATGCAAAGTCAAATAATAAAAACCTCTTTTTTAGGGAGGTTGTTATCAATAAAACCAATAATAATTGTGCTGCTTATTCAACTTTGAATATTTTAGTGGGCTATCCTGGACTCGAACCAGGGACATCGACCTTATAAGGATCGCGCTCTAACCGACTGAGCTAATAGCCCTTGATGTTTTAGCAACAACACTATTCTATTAAAAAAAAGCCAATCGGTCAAGACAAGGATAGTTTCGGTTCTTGCCGGTTATTTAGGCAAAATAAAAAGCTCAGAATGCTTATTGCGTCTGAGCTTTTTATTTATGTTAAAAAAGATTTAAAATCAGGCAGACTACATTCCATTCTCCTTTAATCGGATTTAAGAATCCCCAGGCAGATAAGATAAAATCAACAATCAGCCAAGCAAGAAAGATAATGAAATAACCTTTTATTATATTCATAAAATATTCTTTTGCCGCATTTCTCCGTTGAGGATTGCCTCCTGATAATATGTATAGAAAGCCTGTAACAATAATGGCAAGCAAGGCCAAAATGGAAGCCAATTCAAAAAGATAATTTAAAATATTATTTATAATAAGTGCCAAATGGCAAAAAGAACATGGTTGGCTTTCGTCTATTGTATTAGTCGCCGGATTGTCCCCCAGTCTTCCGCATGGAATAAGCCCGCCGCAAAGGTCCGGGCCTGCTTTACATGCGGCAGTAACTCCATTGTCTTCACTGGCGCACGAGTCGTACGTACAAGAGTTGTTATCGGCATTGCATTGTTCAGTGCTCAGCGCATATCTGCATATTTCCTTGCCGTCTACAGCGACACATTGTCCTGGGTTAGCTTGGCAATTTCCCGGTGCGTTACAGTTGGCATCGTTGTGCTCATATTGGCAAGTTGCTTTTCCGTCTTGCATAACGCATTTTCCTTCGCCTGTTTCACAAGGGCCGGGAGTGTTGCATACGGGCGCATCGGCTCTTTGGCAGGCATCTTTGGATGTACATACGCGATAAGCACAACTTACGTTACATTGCATGTAAGTATTTACCATTCCATTCAAAGATGAAGTATCACTTACAATAACCTTGCCATCTTTATCTGTTACATCGGCACTGCAGCTACACCCTCTATGTTTTTCCGAGATTGTTTTGCAAGAAAGGCTTGTATCGGATACGGGCAGATAAGATCCGCTGCCGGAATGGGAGCTTCCATTGGCAAAATAAGTTTGTGTATAATATTTGTCCGAGCAAGCTGGTAGGGCGGAAACTGCATTTAAATTACATACATCATATCCCCAACTGCCACAAGAGGCGCATTGGGCGTATACTTTTACTTCTTTTCCTGTTGCCGGGTCTATATAAGTGCTTTCTCCAACTTTCCTTCCATATATAGGAAAGTCGTTTGGTTCATTATAAGTGATTTTGAAATTTGCTGATGCTTTGATTTGTCCGCCACAATCATTTTTTGCTTCAATGCGGATTTTATAGCTGCCGGTTTCGGCAAAATATTCGGATATGTCGTCATAAGCGAGCGTTTGAGCACATCCTGCAGCAGTTGTTATGGTGCTTGTTTTTCCCGATGGAGATGTAATAACAATCCGTCCGGAATCATCGAAACTTGCTCCCAGGAGTTCGACTTGCTGGATTTTCGAGCTTCCTTCGCTCATACTAGCTTTTAGATTTTCATCATTGAATATAGTGCATTCTGCTCCGCCATATAATCCGCTGCAAGTAACGGTTGTGTTGTAGGTTTCTGCGTCAGCTTTTTGTATAAAAAGAAAACTGGTAATAAACACAATTGCAATAAATTTTGGAAAAAGCTTTGCAATGTCTGATCCTAGAAATTTTGACAAAGTGTCTTTCATTGTTTTAATTTATTTTTTGAACCCCGCTTATTTTCCAGTTCCCTGTCTCCAAAACACTAACAATTTTATAAATTTCTGTTTGTTTGCTGATAGTGAGATCTTCCGTGCTTCCGCTATATTTTGCGCCATTCCTATCCACAAGAACAAACGCATCGTTGATATCTCCTTCAGGATCAGGAAGAAAAGCTCCGTCTATGGTGTTTTTTTCTATGGTAATTTTTAAGATGAGTTTGTTATTATCAAAGCTTTCTGTTTCCGTTTGCTGAATTTTAGATTCAATTGTCCGGTATCCTTGAAAGCCAGCAAAAGTTGTTTTTAATTTTGCAACCCTTTCTTTTTCTTGGGCTTGCATATCTGCACTCATAGAGTCATATAAAAATTCAAT
>CAZKLR010000002.1:10534-20245 GCA_964553695.1 uncultured Candidatus Saccharibacteria bacterium
ACAAGGGCTATGCCAAGTCCTATAATGGTTCCGGTAATAATTCTCTTTGCATTTTTGATTTTTTCTTCGTCTCCTGCTGCCGTCATATAAGATATTCCGGCGATTATTAAGAATAATAAAGCAATAGTGCCGATTAATCCTAATAATGCTTGAGCTGATTTAGTTCCAGCTTCCATTAAAGTTTCAATTGTTCCTGCAAGCGGATTGCAATAAAGCCAGGCATTAGTGTCGCATCTTGAGTTTGAAGGAAGAGGATTTGCCGCAGTAGTCGGTCCGGAATCTTCTTTTCCGGATCCCGATCCACCAGAAGTTGATCCGCTGCCACCGCTGCTACTACCTCCGCCAGACGAGCTGCACATACAAGCTGCTTTGGCTGTACTACAAAAATTTGATCCGCCGGTGGGGCAAGTGGTACCGGTGCAAGTACCGCCTGCGCAAACTTCCGAGCAGGCTGTCATAGTGGAAGTTCCTTCATTTACTGCATGATCACTAGTACATTGCCAGCCGGAAGAAGTTGAAGCAGAGCCTGTAACCGTCAATGATTCTCTGCATCCTCCCGCCGAACTTAAATTTGAAGGACAACTAGTTCCGAGCTGTAAAACTCCTGTCCAAGTTCCGGCAGTTGCAGTGGCGCTGATTGTTATTTTTGGTGACATAGCTGGGACGCTTTGATGCGCTGCCAAAGTATTGGATGGATTATAGAGACAAAGATTAAAAGCTGCTGTAGGATAATCTCCTTCTAACTTAATGGTTTCTCCTACTAGATAACTGCTTTGAGCGAAATCAACATCGGCTCCTACGGGGCAAGCGTTTACTGTTATGGTAGTAGTTACTTTGTTACTGCTTACTCCGGTATCAGATGCTTCCGCCTCTATTTTTGCCGTTGTGCCGCCGGTGCTTGGAGCTGTATATGAAATAGAACAATATCCGTCAATAGAAGTATTGCAACTTGGAGAACTTAAACTTCCCGTACCGGAAACTATTGAAATATGAACTCTGGCGCCTTGAACAACTGATCCCGCGTCGTTTTTTACTGAATAAGTAATATTTCGGCTGCTTCCAGAGGCAATTGATGCGCTTGTTGGCGCAGCTGTCATTACCAGACCCGCAGCACTAGCCGTTTTTCCTGTTAAACAGTTGAACATTAAAAGGCAAAGACAGCTTGCAAGAAACAAAGTTTTTTTCTGGCTCATACTTTTCCAATTTTAAGGTTATTAATTTATTTCACTTGCAGAATTTTTTCAAGGGCTTCTACGATTCCATAAGCAAGAAGCGCCAAGATCAGTCCGCTAATTGATGAAGTCAGTGTATTTTTGGCGGATTTTATACTTTCTTCATTACCGGCAGAAGTTATATATTTTATGCCTGAGACAATAATAAAAAGCAAAGAGATTACTCCTATTATAGAAAGCAAAAATTGAATGACTACAATAAGCGCATCGGCGACAGTATCGATGCCATCTCCCCCGGTATTGAGAGGATTGCAGAACAAATGAGCGGAAGGGTCGCAAGTTGCAGCTTGAAGGTTGTTTGCGGCGACAATAATCAGCCCAAAACAAAACAGGAAAACAAGAACATTTCTTTTTCTGATCATTTTTGTTTTTTCATAAAGTTTATTTGCTATTGCATCAAAGCTTCAAACTCTTCTTTTTCGATTACTTCAATTTCCATAAGTCTTTTGGTGACTTTTTCCAATTTGTCTATATTTTTTTGCAATATTTCCGTTGCGGTTCTAAGTGCTTGGGAGATAAGGTTTTGAATTTCATTATCAATTTCGGCGGCTATTTTTTCACTGTAGTTTCTTTGTTCGTGGATTTCTTTGCCAAGAAAAACAGTTTCGCTCTGTTCCCCAAATACGACTGGTCCTAATTTTTCGCTCATTCCGAATTTGGTGATCAATTTTCTGGCAAGTTCGCTGGCTCTTTGCAAGTCATTGCTGGCGCCGGTTGTAAGGTCATTGAATACAATTTTTTCAGCGGCATATCCTCCAAGAAGCATAGCAAGTTCGTCGATAAATTCCGATCGGGTGTGAAAAGTCTTGTCTTCTTGCGGGAGATTAAGAGTGTATCCGGCAGCGCGTCCGCGAGAAATTATGGAAATTTTGTGAATTGGATCGGTGTTGGGCAGAATGTGACCAACCAAAGCATGACCTGCTTCGTGATAAGCGGTTATTTTTTTCTCTTTTTCCAAAAAAGTTTTTTCTTTTCTTTCCGGACCCATCATAACTTTTTCAATCGATTCGAGAACTTCTTGGTTGCCAATTAAGGTCTTGTCTCTTTTTGCGGCTAAAATGGCGGCTTCATTAAGCAAATTGAAAAGTTCGGCACCGGAAAAACCTGGCGTTCTTTGGGCGATTTTTTGGAGATCGATATCTTTTTCCAGAGGTTTGTTTTTGGCGTGCACCTCCAAAATTTCTCTGCGATCTTTAATGTCTGGCATATCAATAACTACTCTTCTGTCAAATCTTCCTGGTCTTAACAAAGCCGGATCCAGCACATCTGGCCGGTTAGTGGCGGCTATGACGATTACATTGTCTTTGGTGTCAAATCCGTCCATTTCAACTAAGATTTGGTTTAGGGTTTGCTCTCTTTCGTCATGTCCCCCGCCTAATCCCGCTCCTCGGTGCCTTCCTACGGCATCGATTTCGTCTATAAACAGGATACTTGGCGCATTTTTCTTGGCGTTTTTGAACAAGTCGCGTACTCTTGATGCTCCGACTCCGACAAACATTTCAACGAATTCCGAACCTGAAATATTAAAGAAAGGAACATCCGCTTCTCCGGCAACGGCTTTGGCTAATAAGGTTTTGCCGGTTCCTGGCGCTCCTAAAAGCAGAACTCCTCGCGGTATTCTTGCTCCCAGCTTTTGGAATTTTTCCGGATTTTTGAGAAATTCAACCACTTCCCGCAACTCTTCTTTGGCTTCTCTGGCTCCTGCAACGTCAGTAAAGGTAATTTTTTTCTTAACTTCTCCCGGTTTAAAGAATCTAGCTGTTGATTTGCCAAATGACATTGCTTGGTTATTGGCCTGTTGAGCCCTTCCGAACATAATCCAAAGCAAAAAGCCTAAGAAAATTAAAGTTACAAATGTAGGCAAGAGGGCTTCTCCCCAGGTCGCTAATGCTGACTTTTGAACTCGGTTGATGTTGACCGAGCTGATCTTTTGCTGCTCTACTCCGTAATCTTCGCGCAATACAGTTTCAAGTGTGGAATCTTTGTCTTTATAGGCTATCTGTTTTTCGCCATTCTTGAGTTGGATATCCAATTCTTGTATGTCTTCTCCGTTTTTAACGTCTATTTTTTCAACCTGTTCTTGGGAAATTGACTGAGCAAGTTCATTTAGAGTTATTTCTTTCGGTGGAATCTGTGATGTATTTAAAAAGGTAAAAAGGCTGGTTAACAAAAGAAGAAACACTACAATCGTGAGCAAGTTCTTAAACAAACTGTTTTGAGGCGAAGGATTCATCTTTATTTTTTTCATATATTTAATTCGATTATTATAAATTAAGACAGAACAGACAATACAATCCTATCTTAGTATACAATGAAATTATATCAGCCAAGACTGTTTTACGCAACAAAAAACAGCATTTCCTCTGCTGTTTTATTGTTTTCTACATTATTATGTTTTCTCCCAGCATTTCGGTATAAGAATTAATTATAGTTGGAAGATAGAGGCATAAGGCAATTAGAGGCAGGACAAAAGCTATAATTGTAAAAAGCATTGAATAAAGGAAGTATTTACGCGTTTCCTCCGCCGAGCTGTAAGTTTTTTGCAGAAGCTCCTGGTTTTGTTTTAAGAGCTCGATTATTTGTTCTTCATTGGTCATGTTCTTTATTTATTTTTTGAAGTTATTTTTGATATTCGGTTTATATTACATTGTTTTTAGGCCTGTATTGCAGAGCTTCGGCCACGTGAGCGCTCTCGATTTTTTCTCTCCCTTCCAAATCGGCAATGGTGCGCGCCACTTTGAGGATTTTATAATAGGAGCGGGCGCTTAGGTTGAATTGGCTGACGGCGGTTTTTAGCAAATTGATAGTGGCTTCATCAGCTTGGCAGAATTCTTTGACGACTTGCGAGTTCATTTCGGAGTTAGAGATAAGGTTTTTGCCTTTAAAACGCTCTTGTTGAATCTTTCTTGCTGCTTCTACCCGTATCCTGATGCTTTCTGACGATTCTTCTAATACTTCATTGGAAAGTTTTTCAAATTTGATGCGCGGCACTTCAATATAAAGGTCGATGCGGTCCAAGAGCGGTCCAGAAATCTTTTTCTGATACTTGATAATTTGAGAGGGAGAGCAGGAACATTCGTGCTCCGGATCGTTAAGATATCCGCAAGGACAGGGATTCATGCTGGCGATCAAAGTGAATTGGGCGGGAAAAGTGAGGGTGCCTTGCGCGCGGCTGATGGTGACAATTCCATCTTCGAGCGGCTGGCGGAGATTTTCAAGTATTGCGCGCGGAAACTCGGGAAGTTCGTCGAGAAATAAGACTCCGCGATGTGATAAACTGATTTCTCCCGGCCTTGGAAATGCTCCTCCTCCAACCAGTGCCGGTGCACTTGCACTGTGGTGCGGCGTACGGAAAGGACGCGTAGTGATAAGCGGTTTGTCGCTGGGCAAAAGTCCGGCTATGCTGTAAATTTTGGTAACTTCCAGAGCTTCTTCTTTGGTCATTTGCGGCAATATGGTTGGAACTGCCCGGGCGAGAAGCGTTTTGCCGGTTCCGGGAGGTCCGCTCATTAATACGTTGTGCCCTCCGCTTGCTGCAATTTCCAATGCACGTTTGACATGTTCCTGGCCTTTGATGTAAGCCATATCGATTGAATGTTTCGCTTGCATTTCGGTTTTTCCAATTCCTATTGTTTTTGCCGGCTCGATTTTTTCTTTGCCTTCCAAGAAGGAAATAAGCTGCGAAAGGCTTTCGATGGGAATAATTTCAATTCCTTCAACTAATCCGGCTTCAAACTCGTCTACTTTGGGAACAAAGATTCTTTTATAATTTTTTTGTTTGGCATAAAGCGTGATAGGCAAAATACCGTTAGTATGCCGCAATTTTCCGTCCAGAGCCAGCTCTCCGACAAAAAGGTTCCCGCTAAGATCGCTTTCGATTTGTCTGCTGGCGGCCAAGATGCCGACTGCAATTGGCAAATCGTAGGCCGGACCTTCCTTTTTGATATCGGCCGGCGCAAGATTAATAGTGATTCTTGTAGTGGGATAAAGCGCCTCACTATTTTTTATTGCCGATTTTACTCGCTCTTTGGATTCTTGAACCGCGGCATCAGGGAGTCCGACAACAACTATATTTCCCAGTCCGGGACTAATGTCCACTTCTACTTCTACATTTTCGCAATCCAAACCGATTACCGCGCAAGAGTTAATCTTGGAAAGCATAATTTTTGATTAGTTGTTATTGAATATATATAAAAAGATAAGTTTTATTCCATTCTATATGTTGTTGATGTATTGTTTGTTCTTGAAAAAAGGACATTAAGTGGTGGTGTATTGCGCTTAAATTTACTCACTTAACTTTATATCTATAACATTCAGCTGCAATTCTCTATTTCCGTTCCATTCATTGATTTCCGGTTGGAAGACGACATCAACCTTGTCTCCCCAACGGAGACCGATTTCTCTTTCAGGCATTTCTTCAAGCAAATGTCCAAGCCTGAAGCCAATGCAAGGGAAATATTTGGATTTGCCATTTTCAAAAATAGTCTTGAGGCAAATTTTGAGATGATCTTTTTTTGTTCCTACTGGTTTAACCTCGTGTACTTCCAGGTTTCTCACCAAAAATGTTGGTTTACGGTTGGCAAAACCAAAAGGCGCAAACTGATCAATTGTATCAATCAGTTTCCAGTCGATTTTGTCCGCTTCAATTTCAGCATCAATGTCGATTGAAGGAGTCAGATCTTCTTCCGTAAGCAGGCTTTCAGCAATTTCATTCATCTGCTTTTCGAATTTCTTCAAATTGGACTTTTTGAGTTTTACACCCGCTGCCTGCGAATGTCCGCCAAACTGCAGCATAAGTTCGGAGCATTTTTCTATAGCTTCGATAAGATCAAAGGCGGGAATGCTGCGTCCGGAGCCGGCAAGCAGATTTTCTTCTTCGTTTAAAATTAAAAACGGCCGGGAATATTCTTCCGTAAGTTTGCCTGCAACCAATCCAACCAAGCCAATCTTCCAGCCTTCTCCTTTTTCAATTACCACTTTGGGAAGATTCTTTTTCTTGGCAATTTGGGAGCGGATTTCTTGCATCATTTTGTCGGTAAGCCGCTGGCGAGTTTGATTGCTTTTTTCTAATTTTGCCGCCAATTCTTCTGCGTCTTTAGCATCTTCGGCTATCAGGAGCTTATATGCCGCGTTGGCGTGATCCATTCTTCCGGCAGCATTTAGGCGCGGAGCCAGATTAAAGCTGATGTGAATAGCGTCAATCGTGTTGCTTTTAATAAAGTTGCCGTTTTCCCGTGTTTCCAGCCCGGCGCAATTTATTAATTTTTTGATTCCAACCCTTTTGGTTTTATTAAGAACCAATAGTCCGTAATGGGTAAGGGTGCGGTTTTCTCCCAAAAGATCCACGCAGTCGGCGACAGTGCCAAGAGCTACCAAGTCCAAAAGCCATTTTTCAAATCCCGGTTTAATTTTGTCAGCTTTTTCTGGATAATTTTTTTGAAGATGCGAAAAGAGGGCTTGGGCGAATTTGAAAGCTACGCCTACGCCGGCAAGCATTTTAAAAGGATAATCGCAATCTGGTTGTTTGGGGTTAATAATGGCGAAGGCATTCGGGCGCAGTTGAGGGACATGATGATGATCGGTGACGATGATATCAATGCCAAGTTTGTTAATAGCTTCAACGCTTTCCACATTCGAAACTCCGCAATCGACAGTAATAATTAGGTTTGGTTTTCGTTGGGCAATTTCTTCTATCGCTTTTTCCGTAATTCCGTAGCCTTCTTTTTCGCGGTCCGGAATATAAATACTGAAAAATTCTTTTGCTTTCTCTTCATTCAAGTTTTTGATAATGCGTTTGAGTTCGACAAGCGTATTGGTAAGGACCGCCGAAGAAGTCACTCCGTCTGCATCATAATCTCCGTATACAAGAATTTTATCTTCACCTTCTATCGCCGTGACAACTCTCTCAACAGCTTTCTGCATATCTTTCATCAAAAACGGATCGTGCAAATCCGATTCGTAATCAGGATTAAAGAACTCGTCAATCTGATTTTGCTTGCGAAGTCCCCGATCCCATAACAGCTGAAGTATGATTGGCGAAAATTCAGGAAAATCTTTCTCAAAACTTTTTGGATATTTTTTATTTATAAGCCAGCGTTTTTGCATATCAAAATTTAGTTTGTTTTACGATGTGATTATAGCATTTTAGCGGAAATTTAAAAAGCTGTCTGTTGTTTTTTTGATATTTTTTTCGTTTATAAAGTTTTGACTTTTAGAATGATAATTATAAAATTAAAATAGATAATAATAAACATAAAAATATGATAAATCCAAATCGTTTTACTACAAAGTCTCAGGAGGCGATTCAGATGTCTCAGGGAATTGCCGCTGAATTTGGACAAAAGCAGGTTGATGTGGCACATCTGCTTTTGGCGTTTATCAAGCAAGATGGAGGGATCGTTCTGCCCGTGCTCAATAAGTTGAATGTCCAAGTTGGTTTCCTGGAAGCAGAACTCGTAAAGATGATAAAAGGCATTCTTGCTGTGCCGAAGATGGAAGCCAGGCCCGAGATGGTTTATTTGAGCGCCTATCTTGGACAGATTCTGGAGGGGGCGGATAAAGAAACTGCGAAGCTGAAAGATGATTTTATTTCAACCGAGCATATCTTGCTTGCTATGACTGCTATTTCCGGAGATATAAAAAATCTGCTGGAAAATTTCGGCGTAACTTATGACAATATTCTGAAAGTGCTGGTCGATGTGCGCGGTTCGCAGAGGGTTACTGACCAGGAGCCGGAAACTAAATTTCAGGCGCTGGAAAAATATGCGCAAAACTTAACCCGTTTGGCGCATGAAGAAAAAATCGATCCGGTTGTCGGGCGCGATGAAGAAATTAGGCGGGTGATGCAGGTATTGTCGCGCCGGACAAAAAATAATCCGGTTCTTATCGGAGAAGCCGGAACAGGAAAGACTGCCATTGTTGAAGGGCTGGCGCAAAGAATTGTGGCGCAGGATGTTCCGGAGAGTTTGAAAAATAAGCAGATTATTTCGCTGGATTTGGGAATGCTAGTTGCCGGTACGAAATTCAGGGGAGAATTTGAGGAAAGGTTGAAAGCTATATTGCGGGAAGTGGAAAATTCTCAGGGAAAAATAATTCTCTTTATAGATGAACTTCACACTTTGGTAGGCGCGGGTGCGACCGAGGGCTCGATGGATGCTTCAAATATGCTTAAGCCTGCACTTGCTCGCGGAAAGCTGCACGCTATCGGAGCAACAACCTTGAAGGAATATCAGAAATATATTGAGAAGGATGCGGCACTGGAGCGGAGATTCCAGCCGGTCTATGTGCAGGAGCCGAGCATTGAAGATACGATTTCGATTCTTCGCGGCATAAAGGAGAAATACGAAGTTCATCATGGAGTCCGTATAAAAGATTCGGCGCTGGTGAGTGCGGCAAATCTTTCCAGCCGTTATGTTACCGACCGTTTTTTGCCGGATAAAGCGGTTGATCTCATAGACGAAGCGGCATCGGCGCTGCGGATGGAAATTGATAGTATGCCGGCCGAGCTGGATATTACAAAACGCGAGCTAAGGCGTCTGGAAATTGAAAAGAGCGCTCTCGGCAAAGAAAAAGACGAAGATTCCAAGAAGCGCCTTAAAGAACTGGAAAAGACGATTGCAAACCTCAATGAAAAAAGCCGCGATTTGGAAGTTCAGTGGAAGAATGAGAAAGAAATAATTTCTAATATCAGAGATTCTAAAAAGAAGATTGACGAACTCAAACAAGAAGCGGAGATTGCGGACAGAAATGCCGATTTGCAGAAAGTGGCGGAAATCAGGTATGGAAAGATTCCGGAACTGGAAAAGAATATAAAGAGCCATCAGGAAAAGCTGCGCAAGATTCAAGGCTCGCGTCCTATCTTGAAAGAAGAGGTTGATGAAGAAGATATTGCCAAAGTAGTTTCCCGCTGGACGGGAATTCCGGTTAAGAAAATGATACAGGAAGAGGCGGAAAAACTTGCCCATATGGAAGAAGAACTTTCCGCGCGGGTGGTCGGCCAGGAGAAAGCGATTAAAGCGGTTGCGAATGCAGTGCGAAGAAGTCGGGCAGGAATTGCCGAGGAAAATAAACCGATCGGATCATTTGTTTTTATGGGTCCGACCGGCGTGGGCAAGACGGAGCTTGCTAAAGCACTGGCGGAATTTATGTTCGGAGATGAGAAGGCCCTTTTGCGTATTGATATGAGTGAATATAGCGAAAAACATTCCATTGCCAGAATGATCGGTTCTCCTCCAGGATATGTTGGCTTTGAAGAAGGAGGCCAGCTGACGGAAGTCGTCAGAAAAAGGCCCTATTCGGTAATTTTATTTGATGAAATCGAAAAAGCGCATCCGGAAGTATTCAATATTTTTCTCCAAATTATGGACAACGGAAGACTTACCGATTCCAAAGGGCGTGTCGTGAATTTTAAGAATACAATTATCATAATGACTTCCAATATCGGCAATGAAGTAATTCGTGAATATTCTACTCTGGGATT
>CAZKLR010000002.1:20345-28706 GCA_964553695.1 uncultured Candidatus Saccharibacteria bacterium
GACGAATTGGCGATGGAAATTATAAATGGCAAAATCAAGTCGGGAAAAACCGTTACAGTTGATGCGGAGAAAGACAAGATAGTTTTCAAGAAATAGAATTTGAAAATAAAAGTAGCATAATAAAAACCAGTTTACTAAGGCTGGTTTTTATGATTGTTTCGTTTTTTCTTAAAATGTTTTATTATAAAGAAAGATATTTTGTAATAATCCTATGAAATTGAATTTATTAGACTTGATTAAAAAATTGGAAATTTCGCAAATATTGAAATTTGTGATGCCGGGCGTATTTTTTTATGTAGTACTGGATATGTTTTTTAAGAGCTTCGGCTTCTCGATAAGCGCGTTAGTCCTTCTTTTTCTGATTGCGGCTGCCAGCGCCTTTTGGATAACTCACTATCAATATCTTCCGATAATCCTCAGTGTGCTTTTTTCGATGGGAAGCGTCACTTTCCTTTTGAGCATCGGCCAGGCGGCAATGCAGCAATATTTTATTGTATTTGTTTCTCTTCTTTTTGTCGTAATGCTGATCGGGCTTTATCGATTCTTTGTTTCCCGTTCGGACGATCAGAAAGAGAAAAGGGTTCAGATCATTGATTCCGGTTTCAGCCTCAACCAGACTCTTATAATGTTCTCCGTCTTTTTTTTGTCGAGCGGCATATATGGCATTTATGAAATCTATGTGGTGGGCGATATTGCGACTTGGCAGGTTATGCTTATAATGTTAGTCGGAATTTATCTTTCGGGATATTACCTAAGCCAAATTAATTTTATCAGAAGCCAGCAATTAGAACTGCACTTGGATTATTATAAAAATCGTGCCTTTGGTTTCTATTCTTTTTTATTGGCCTTTATTATGCTAGAATTAACTTGGGCGATGATTTTTCTTCCCATAAACCATTTGACTTTTGGGGCAATTGTTCTAGCTGTGTTTTATTCATATTGGAATATAATTCAAATTTATTTACGCAATAAACTGACAAGGAGAATATTTTTGTCTTTTCTGGCATTTTTAATTATTGCGGTTTCGGTTATATTTTTAACCAGTAAGCTTTATCTTAATTAAACAAAAACAATGGAAGACATAAAAATTCGTTCCTTAAGGAACAAACAAAAAGAAATGACTCAACAAACCGTGATCCAGCAGGAGCCGGAGATAAAAGAAGAAATAACTGTTTCCCGCAAAAAGAATCCACTGAAGAAAATTGTTAAGATTTTATTTTTCTGCCTGTTTGTTTTCTTGCTAGGAGGCTTGGGCGGTGTTTGGCTGGACAGAATTTTTCTTCCGACTTTGCTCGTGAAGTATCCATCATTAAATCAGTATGAACTTTTAAAGAGAGTCAATGAGAGAACAACTGTGGTTTATGAGACGCGGGACATAAAGATATCGCAAGAAGAGGCTGCTTCCTCTGCGATTGAAAAAACCAAACCGACTATCGCTGAAATTATGGCAAAAAACGAAACTGGCAGTTATGTAAAAATCGGAACAGGAATTATTTTAACCAGCGACGGTTATTTAATCACTCCTCTAAAAAATATATATTCCGGAGAAGCTTTGAACCAGGATATTCAAGTAAAACTGGCCAATGGGAAAAGTTACACTGCCGGTATTGCAGCACAGAATCCTAACTATGGTTTGGCGATCTTGAAAATTTCTGAAAGCAATCTTTCTGTTATTCCCTATGCTAACTCTGAAGAGTTGAAGTTAGGGGAAAAAATAATTGTAGTGGATGATGCAATTGTGACCGATATTATTTCCAAATTTATTGATAATTATGTGATGCCTGGTTCTACCGATTCCAGTTTCCAGAAAAGGATACAAATGGTGCAGAATTTAGGAGATGCTTATATCGGTTCGGCGGTTATAAATTTGGAAGGCAGACTGGTCGGAGTGGAACAAGGCGCCAATATTGTTATTCCTATCAGCGAAGTCAGGGAATTTATAAATCAAAGTGTCGGCGCATAATAAATTTGTATTGGTCGATTAAGGTTTTTAAAAGCAGCGTTTAATGCGCTGTTTTCTTTATAATAAATTTAGCATCCAGTTGGATGCGAAAGAATTTATTTTTTCAGTTGGCTTTTTCCCAGGTTTTTGTTTGGGGATTATATAATACTGATAAGATTGATTTTGTTTTTGGGATCTCAAATAATGGACTCCAAGATTCATCCATACACAAGCTTTTAAATTCAATCGAGGGATTTAATTCTATTTTTTCTCTTACTCGTCCGCAAGCAAAAAGTATGGAAATTTGAGTGATATACAAAGGTTCTATTGTTTTATTTTGTAAATTAACATTAATGAAACTTTGCACTTCTGTTACCAAAGGAGATACTTGGAGGTCTGTAAAGTATAATATCACTTTAATTTTATCACCCTATTGTATTTATATTTTAATGTCTCATCTTAGCACATTTATTTCTGATGGCAAGTAAAAAAATAAACAATATGTTTTTGTCAAACTGTTTAATATAATATAAAATGTAAGTGTTAAATCCAAGTAATTTTTTACATAATGATTAAGAACTTTATTAATCGAGAATCTGCATCCATTACTTCCGCCGCTTTTATTATTGCTGTCGCCACGCTTACCAGTAAACTTCTGGGATTGCTGCGCGACAGTATTTTTGCTCACCGTTTTCCTATCAGCGATATCGATATTTATTATGCGGCTTTTCGTATCCCGGATTTCATTTATAATATTGTGATTTTAGGCGCGCTGTCTGCCGGTTTTATTCCTATTTTCGCTCGCCTGGTCAATCAGGGAAAAAAAGAGGAAGCTTTCAAGGCTGCCAATAACATTCTGAATATTTTGTTTGTGATTCTGTTTTCTCTTACTTTGTTAGCTATTGTATTGACTCCGCAAATAACCGATCTTATGGTCCCCGGCTTCAGTGAAGAAAAAAAACAGATAACCGTGGAGCTTACCCGTGTTATGTTTCTGAGCCCGATCTTTCTTCTTCTCTCTAGTATTTTGAGCGGGATTTTGCAATCTTATAAACGTTTTCTTGTTTATTCTCTTTCCACCGTCGTTTACAATCTTGGCATTATTATCGGCGCTGAAATTCTTGTGCCGGTTTTAGGTCTTTCGGGTCTGGCTTGGGGTGTGGTGATGGGAGCTTTCTTCCAGTTTGCGATTCAGCTTCCCAGTGTCAGAAATCTTGGTTTTCGCTACAAGCTTTTTATAAATACAAAAAATGAAGAGGTGCGTACTATTGTAAAAATTATAATTCCCCGCATTTGTACCATTGTTATATCACAGCTAAATCTTTTGGTAATTACCATTGTTGCTTCCACTCTCGCCGCCGGAAGTTTGGGGGTATTTAATTATGCCAATAATTTGCAGAGTTTTCCTTTGGGAATTTTTGCTGTTTCTTTTGCTATTGCCTGCTTCCCTACTCTTTCCGCTTGCGGTGATAAAGAGCATCAGGAAAAATTTACCGATGTTCTGCTCAGCACTACCAAACAAATATTATATTTTGTGATTCCCCTGAGTATTTTTCTCGTTGTCTTTAGGGCGCAGATCGTTCGCGTGATTCTAGGTCATGGATATTTTGATTGGAATGCAACTGTGGCAACTATTGATGCACTTCAGATTTTCTGTGTTAGTCTTTTTGCCCAATCTCTCATTCCCCTGTTCTCTCGCGCCTTTTGGGCCGTTCATGATTCCAAAACTCCGCTTGTTGCTTCGCTGCTTAGCGCCGCTTTTAATGTCGTGCTCGCGGTAAAGCTGTCGGCAATTTTCGGACTCGATGGTCTGGTTGGCGCTTTTACAATTTCCAGTATCCTTAATGCGATTATCCTTTTCATATTCTTGGATAAAAAATATTTAGGCACGGTACCGAGAAGTTTTTATATTACCATTTTGCAGATTTCCTTTTCAGGCATAGTTGCAGGCTTTGTCGGTTATCGTGTTCTTTATGCCATTGAACCTTATTTGGATACTCATACCTTTTTGGGAATTATGACTCAAGGAGTTGTGGCGGGCGGTCTTGGTCTTGCTTGCTATTTATTTATTAGTTGGATGTTCCAGATTGAAGAGTTTAATAAATTTAGAGATACTTTTCAGAAAAAAGTGTTCAAAACAAAATTCAAGACTACCGAGCTTATTGCGGAAGAATAAAATTGCAGATTTTTATAAAAAAGAAAAAAGCGGAAAAAAGAAGTTCCGTTTTTTGATGGGTTGTTAGATTTAAATAACAAAAATATTATTTATTGAATTTATCAATAAAAAGAGAAAAATTATTCCTATGAATAAGCCTGGTAAATTATTTATTATAATTGTCTCAATCTTAATCTTTTTTGTTATTTGTATATTCTTCCCTCCTTTATAATTTTTTATTTATTTGAATTCTTTTTATTTCTTTACGAAAGTACCACATAAAATGTTTTTTGTCAACTATGCTTTTTATTGCCAAAAAGTCTAAATTACTATAGATTATATTTGTATCGCCTGGCATATCCAGCAGTTTTGTTTGTATTTTGGAGTAGCGGGATTTATCCTGCGCTGGTGTTGTCTATTTTTACATGGCAAAAAAATCAGTTAAAATTAAATTTTTTCATAGATGAATCTAAAAAATATTAGAAATTTTTGTATTATTGCACACATTGATCACGGAAAATCAACTCTTGCCGATCGTCTTATCGAGATGACTCATACGGTTGAGAACCGGAAGATGAAGGCGCAGCTTCTTGATCAGATGGATTTAGAGCGGGAGCGAGGTATTACCATCAAATTGCAGCCGGTCAAGATGGAATATAATTATGGCGGTGAAGATTATATCTTGAATCTCATTGATACCCCCGGCCATGTGGATTTTACTTATGAAGTTTCACGTTCTTTGGCTGCTGTTGAAGGAGCGATTTTGCTGGTGGATGCGACTCAGGGAATACAGGCGCAGACTATTGCCAATCTATATCTGGCGATGGAGCAAGATTTGGTTATTATTCCGGCAATCAATAAAATTGATATGCCCAGTGCTATGGTTGAGCAGGTTGAGCAAGAAATTATGGATTTAATCGGTTGTGAGCGGGAAGAGATATTAAAAATTTCCGCTAAGACTGGACAAAATGTAGACAAAGTTTTAGCACGAGTGATTGAAGAAATACCTTGCCCGATCGGAGAGATTGATGTTCCGGCGAGGGCTTTAATTTTCGATTCTTATTTTGACAGTTACAAGGGTGTGGTGGCGCAAGTGCGTATTATGGATGGGGAAATTAAGTCCGGTGATGAAATTTCTTTTCTGGGCAGCAAAGCTGAATCTGAGATTATCGAGTTGGGCATTATAACTCCTGAACTTAAGAAAAAAGATTCTCTCAAGACCGGAGAAATCGGTTACATTGCTACCGGACTTAAGGAAGTTGGCAAATGTCGCGTGGGAGATACTATAACAAATTTGCATAATGCGCTTGATGAAGAAAATATAGGCAAGGTAAAGCCCTTGGCGGGATATAAGGAAGTGCGGCCGGTTGTTTTTGCGAGTGTATATCCAATTGACGGTGCAGACTATCCAGCTCTTCGTGATGCATTGGATAAACTGAAACTGAACGATGCTTCGCTTTCTTTTGAACCAGAAAGTTCTACTGCGCTTGGACGCGGTTTTCGTTGCGGCTTCTTGGGAATGCTCCACTTGGAAATTGTAAGCGAGCGGCTTACGCGCGAATATGATATGAATTTGGTGGTTACAACCCCAAGCGTATCATATAAGATTGTGAAAAAAACCGGAGAAGAACAGACTATTCTCTCCCCTGTCGATCTTCCTGATCCTAATTATATCTTGGAAATTCAAGAACCTTGGGCCAAGCTGGAAATTGTGCTGCCGGAAAATAAAATCGGGAACGTAATGGCTCTTGCAGAAAATTCTCGGGCTATATATAAGAGTACTTCCTATCTTTCCAAAGATCGTGTTATTTTGACTTATGAAGCCCCGCTTCTTAATGTAATTGTTGATTTCTATGATAATCTAAAAAGCATAAGCAGCGGATATGCTTCTATGAGCTATGAGCCTGTCGGTTTTAGAACAGAAGATTTGATCAGGCTTGATATTTTAGTGGCGGAGGAAAAAGTAGAAGCTTTCGCGCGCATTGTTCCTCGAGAGGAAGCACACACTGAAGGTAAAAAAATTGTTGAAAAGCTAAAAGACGTTATTCCGCGCCAAAATTTTGTTATTGCTTTGCAGGCTGCAATTTCTGGAAAAATTGTAGCACGCGAAACTATCAAGCCTTTTCGCAAAGACGTAACCGCTAAACTTTACGGAGGCGACGTTTCTCGCAAGAATAAACTTCTAGACAAACAAAAAAAAGGCAAGAAGAAAATGAAGGCAATTGGTAAAGTTGAAATTCCGCAGGAAGCTTTTCTTTCCGTTCTCAAGAAAGATTAGTTGTTTTTGTTTGGAATTAAGTATTTGTTTATCAGAAAGATATTTTTGAGTTTTGTGTAAAACAGACAGAAGGGTGCATGACTCTTTTTATTTGCAATAACTGTCTTATAGTTATAAAATGGAGGTGTTTACAGATTAATCATTAATTAAGGAAATGAGTAAAAAAAATAAGAATAAACGTAAATTGGAAGTGCAATCAGCTGAAAATGTAACTGCCGGTGCGGATAAAAACTTGGAAAAAGCAAAGACTCAGGATTTGGCAGAAAATGATTTTAAAAAAGAATTTAGACGTCTTTTGTTGATTATTGCTTTTATCTTGATTATCCTCGTGGTTTTATATTACTACGACCAGCAAAGTAATATTCTTGATGAATTTACCAGAAAAATTATAGGTTTTTTCAATGCTTAAAATGCCGAAACGAAACCGAAAATTCGGGAATTGGGGCGAAAAACTGGCAGAAGAATTTCTGCTGAAAAGAAACTATGAAATTTTAACTAAAAATTTTCATAAACAGTATGGAGAAATAGATATTATTGCCAAAAAAGAAGAAAGGCTGCATTTTGTGGAGGTAAAAACTCGAACAGTTCAAAGCATAGAGAGATTTGGTTTGCCGGAAGAAGCGGTTAATAAAATAAAACAGAAAAAGATAATAAAGACCGCTCTTGCTTATCTGGCGGAAAATGATTGTGATAGAAATATTGATTGGCAAATAGACGTAGTATCTATTATATACTATGGTGATGAGCGTAGGGTAAAAATTTCTTTTATCAAAAATGCTTTTGATGAAAACTAGTTTTTGACTAAATTACTCTATATTGTTAAAATTAAACATAGTTTATCATTAATTTATTATAAAAATATGGAAGAAGAAAAAAAAGACATCATCCAGGAGGAAGAAAAAGTGCAGAATGTTGAAACTGGTGATGCATTGGTTTCGGAAAATGCCGGTGATAGTTATCAGGAAGTTAAGCCAGCTAAGAAAACAAAACCTATTAATAAGAAATTTGTTGCAATTCTGATCTTAGTTGTTGCCTTAATTGTTGCTTATTCTGCTTATACAAATGGAAAATTGGATAAATATCTAGGCAAAAAATCTTCCGAAGGAGTTGGTTTGACCGTTCAGGAAGCCGCGGAATTGATTAACGCTAATTTAATGGAGGGAAGCGGTACGGAAGTTACTGTCAGTGAAGTAACGGAAGAAAATGGTTTGTATAAAATCAAACTTGATGTAAGCGGGCAAGAATATACAGCTTATATGACGAAGGATAAGAATATATTTTTCCCACAGGCTTATGATTTTGCCAAGATACAGCAGGAAAAAGCTGATGCTGAAGCTCAGTCTCAAAAAGAATCTGAACAACAAGCTGCAGAGATGACCAAAAGTGATAAACCAACGGTGGAATTGTTTGTTATGAGCCACTGCCCATATGGAACTCAGATGGAAAAAGGTATTATTCCAGTAATTAAAGCTTTGGGTAGTACGGTTGATTTCAAATTGAAGTTCTGTGATTACGCTATGCATGGTGAAAAAGAATTGAAGGAAGAAATGAATCAATATTGTATTTCTCAGAATGAGCCGGATAAATTGATCTCATATCTTGAATGTTTCCTTGCCGATGAGGCTTCATCTGCTAAGTGTGTTGCTCAAGCCGGTATTGATAATGCAAAATTAAGTTCTTGCGTTGCGCAGACCGATACTCAGTATAAAGTTATGGCCGGTTTTGCCGATCAGAGTACTTGGAAATCAGGCAGTTATCCTGTTTTCTCGGTATACCAAGCTGATGTTGATAAATACGAAATCTCAGGTTCTCCAAGTTTAGTAATTAACGGAAAGACGGTTTCTACTAGCCGTGATTCTGCAAGTTTATTGAAAATGGTTTGCTCAGGATTTAATAATGCTCCAGAAGCTTGTAATCAAACTTTGAGTTCAGATACTCCTTCTGCGGGGTTTGGTTATGCCGCAGCTTCAACGGGAAGCGACAGCG
>CAZKLR010000003.1:0-10068 GCA_964553695.1 uncultured Candidatus Saccharibacteria bacterium
TCTTACCAGCTACTAAATTTTCCAATAACATTGTTCCGTAAGAAGTACCATCTGCGATTCCGACAACCGAATCAATCATCTGTGGAGCTGTTCCAGATGGATCTTGGTTCATATGCTGTACCATCTTGAAATTATTTGAGCCTCCATCATCCCACACTCCGGTTATATTCTCTTGACTGTTGGTTATGTTTTTATTGCCGTAGTAGATATATATAATAGTATCTGTTGAAGCTGATAGGGTTGGTATCTTTACCCACATAACAATGGTTCCGTTTTCTGGGTCATAGCTTTCTATCTCGTGATCCAGTTTAATGTCTCCTGTTTGGTTGGTGAATATGATATCATATCCGTTATTGTTTTGTACCTTGCCTCCGTTTAATACTGTTTTCAATGATGTATCCGTTAAAGATATCAGCATAGGAAAGTTTGATTGATCGGTGTTGGATACTTTGGTATGGTCTATGGTTATTTCTTTTCTGTAGGAGTAGGAAGAATTGTACCAGGAATCGGAAGTGCCTGCTTGAGCTATGTTAATTATGTTGTGATATATATCGGAAGAATTATTATTAGAATTATTTTGATACAAAAATATCTCAGCTAAAGAGAGCTGGGAGAAGAGAAAAGAAGATAGAATTATTAAATTTAAATAAAAATTTAAAACTTTTTTATATTTTTTTGCACTCATTCTCATAAAAATTTAGATAAGATTATCTTGGTATTATTTTATCATTTTTTAATGTAAATACAAAATAAAATAACATAAAAACCAGCTAAAAGCCGGTTTTAACAAAGCTATAATTAATTATATCTCAAATCTGATTTTCCTCACCTTTTCCCTCTGATTACTATTCAGAATATTTTTTATCTCTTCTTCTTTAAACTTAAATTCCTGCGCTAAAACCGGATTCAAAACTGCCACAGTCAATATACCATTCTTAAAATAAAGCGCCTGCGACTGTCCAACAATCTGCTTTCCAAAAATCTGGCAAACTGTCTTTTCCCATAAGTCACAAACTTGAAACGCTTCAACCTGTTTTGCAATTCCCGCTTTATTAATAGATTTTTGAAGATCCGCTCCTATGGAATTTAGCATAAGAAAGAATAATTAACTTCTTATTGGCATTATAATATAAATAAATGAATCGTCCGAGCTTGATTTCAAAATAGAAGGAGCATTTTCATTATTTGCATTTAAAACAACCTCATCGCCCGCAATACTATTCAAGCCGTCCATAAAATATTTGTAGTTATAAACAACTTCAAGTTCTTTTCCGGTAATTTTAGCCTCAATTTTGGAATTATTGTTTCCAATTTCACTTGCCTCGGAATTAACCTCTATTCTATTATCAGATCCCAACTTAAATTTTACGCTATTATTGGAAGAAGCAGAAAAAAAACTTGCAATTCTAACCGCATTGGAAATATCTTTCATATTGATATACGCAGTTGATGCAAATTTTTCCGGTATAACTTGTTTATAATCCGGATATCTTCCTTCGATAAGACGAGAAAGAATACTGGCATTTCCAAAATCAAAAACTATTTGATTATCAGAAATTATAATCTCCAAATTTTCCTCGCCCTCGCCCAAATCTCTTGCCAATTCCTGGATGGTGTTTCGGGGAATTATAACCGATTCCAAATCTCCAAAAAGCTGCAAAGCTTCTTTATTAATATTCTCCGGCAAAATATTGATAGTTTTTTGCGCAAGACGATAACTGTCAGTTGAAACCAAAACTATTTTATTATTTTTTATTTCTGAAAAATCCAAAAGAACACCAGTGATTTCCATTCTTGATTCGCTCAAGGCAATAGAAGGCAAAACCTGTAAGAGCGCTTTTTTAAAAATATCGCTTTTTATTTTCAAAAATGGCTCGGCTTCGATTTTCGGAGACAAGGGATATTCGCGAGCATCCACACCTTTAATATTTATCTTATAGCCATCACACTTAATATTGACCATATCTTCCCGAGTTTTTATTTCCACATTTCCATTTGGAAGATTAGAAACAAAATTAGCAAAAAGTTTAGTTGGCACTGTAATCTCTCCTTCTTCTTCAATCTTTCCACCAATCCAATAATTTACTGCTATTTCCAAATTGGTTGATGATAATTTTAATCCCTTCTTGTCTGTTTTTAAAAGAACATTATTCAATATTGGAAGAGTAGTATTTTTATTTATAACCTTACCTACAATATTTAATGCTTTGTTCAGATTTTCCTGAGTGCAAATTATTTTCATATTATAATTATGTATTTTAATTAATAAATATATTAATAAAGCAGTTGTAGTAATAGAAACTTTTTCAGTGGAAAACCCTCTTTTTCCTTTTAAATAAAATATTTTTTAAAGATATAAATTGTGTATAACCTCTATATAAAACTGTTGAAGTTTTCGGTATATCTCAGGGGAATATCGGATATCGGATATCCGGAAAAAATTAGAAACTTTTTGTTAACAGTTTTTGTGGAGGTTATTAATTGTTTATATATATCTTTTCCAAAAGTTATCAACAACTTTTAAACACATTTAGTCGTTATATATTCTTTCTATTATCAAATTTATTTCTTGCTCTATAACCTTATCTTCCTGTACTTCGTGAGAAATTTTTTCGAAAGCGTGCATGGCTGTTGTATGGTCTCTTCCTCCAAGCCAGTTTCCAATTGAAGGGAAAGAGCTTTTGATTTCTTTGCGCATTAAGTACATTGCGATTTGTCTGGGTTTTACATATTCCTTTCTGCGGCATTGAGCGGTTAGGTCTTCACAGTTTACGCCATAAAAATCTGCAACATTCTTGATGATATCTTTTGGAGTCGTAGCTTTTTTTATCGGCTGGGACACTATATTGGATAGAATATTGGTTGTTTTTTTGAGATCAGGATAGCTTCCGTCGAGTTCACAAACTGCGATTACTCTATTTAGCGCTCCTTGTAGTTCTCTAATATTCTTTTGAATATGGAGTGCGATGTATTTTAAAGAATCCTCTGGTATGTCGAATTTCTTTTCCCTTGCTTTTGTTTTTAAAATAGCAAGCCTAATTTCATAATCTGGGAATCCAACATCTGCGATCATTCCCCCTTCGAATCGGGAACGAAGGCGTTCTTCGAGTGCGGGAATTGCTTTTGGCGGTCGATCGCTTGAAAGCACAATTTGTTTTCCATTTTCATATAAAGTATTGAAGGTATGGAAAAATTCTTCTTGAGTTTTTTCTTTCCCCGCTAAAAACTGAATGTCGTCTATGATCAAAATATCAATATCTCTGTAGATGTTTTTGAAATTTTTGGTATTTTTCCCTGAAATGGCTTCAATAAGTTCGTTGGTAAATTTCTCAGAAGAAGCATATTTGATTCTTTTGTTTGGGTCGTTTTTTAAGACCTCGTTTCCTATTGATTGCAAAAGATGTGTTTTTCCTAATCCCACTCCTCCATAAATGAATAAAGGATTATAGCTTTGTCCAGGCTTTTTGCTTACTGAAAGACAAGCTGCATAAGCAAGTTCATTGTTTGGACCGACTACAAAGGTATCAAAAGTATAAGTGGGGTTTAAGAAATTTTCTTTATTTTTTACAATAGGCGAAGACGGAATTTCTTTCTTCTCAATATCAATTATTTCTTTTTCCGCATTACTTTTGTTTGCTTGTCCGATTCTATATTCTATGCTGTTTACTTCCGGGCAAATATTTTGAATAGCTTTCAATATTTCTTTGTGGTATTTATTTTTTAGCCATTCTTTTGTAAAACCATTTGGAACACTTATTACTATTTGACTTCCATCCTTTTGGGCAATGTTGGTGTTTTTAAACCAAGTAATGAAATTGGCTTTACTGATGCAAAGCTCCAATTCTCCTAAGGTGGCCTGCCAGAGTTGTTCGTTGGTCATATTTTTACCTTGTAATCGTGTACTTTAAGTAGATAAGCGCATTATAGCACAAAGCTGCTCTTTTAAAAATGGCTTGTTTAAGCAGTCGCTGTGGATAAGTTGTGGAGGATTTGGGTATATGTTAATATCATTCATCGAAATTTCAATAATGATGGTCAAAATATTACAAAAATACAAAAATAGTGGCAAATGGAAAATGTCAATAATTGGCATATTCTGTATCTTCCTTAGAAATTATAAATTTTAGGAATTTTGCCGACTCAGCCAGTAAATACAAGACCTTCATGTATTAACCGGGGGGGGTAATTACTTAACCTGTTTTTTTCAAAAAAATGTATTATAATGTATATGGATTATAATATAAAAAGTTAACATTTTAAATATGAAAAAAAATAACAAAGTAAATATATTGTTTTTTATTGTACTTATCTTATCTGTGTATAATTTATCGATTTGCAAGAACAATAAGGACATTTCGAAAAATATTTATGAGTTAAAGGATGAAATACAAACAATTAAGAAGCAATCCAACGCTCCAACAGACGAATCTGGATTTTTGGGTAATAACACAATTCCGGAAGAAGTCCTTAAAGAAAGGCTAGAATCAGATTTTTACGGATTGAATATTAATAAAAGAGAAGGAGATGTATTAATGGTGATTGATTCTTATCAGGTTATAGCAAGGGATATTAAAGATAATAGTGCTAGTTTTACTGTAAAATATAAATGTGCTGCAGGAGGATATAAATTTGATGCCGAAGGAAAACTGATAGGAGTTAAAAGTTGCTTGTCGTATTTTAACGAAGCAGCTGATTTGTATACTAAAGCGAACATTAGTATAAATGAAGCTCAAGATGAAGAAATAGTAGTCTTTGATTTAAACAGAATTAACGGTATATGGATAATTGTTACTCCAGCTTTGCCTTCGCATATTTCCGTTGAGGCGTTTTTGTCTCATACAAAATTGCTATTGGGAGATTCGAAGGAAATACTTATATTCGAAGATTATTTTACTAAAAAAGAGAGCAACTAGGTTGCTCTTAATTGAATCTATTCAATGGATTATACCATACCAAGATTCCATCTTACATAATATGGTTTAGCTTGGATTATTATACCATTTGGATAATATTTGCTATTATACATATTATCCTGGACTACTTTGCCTGCTGCTCCAGAGGCATGGATGAATTGTCCATTCCAAAGGTATATTCCTACATGCCTAGCAAAATCGTAGGCGCCTACATTTTGCTCCCACAATATCAAGTCGCCAGGTCTTGGTGAAGTTGTCTTTACGAAAAATTTGCTCGATTTAATACCTGCTACTGTCAGATAATTCGGATAATATGCTCCACCTTGTCTATAAACTTGGTAAACTAAGTGAGAACAATCTACGCCATTTACCGAATTTCCTCCCCATACGTATGGAACTCCTAGCCAACCGTATGCACAATTTACAATTTTAGTTTCGCTTGTTCCTACAGGAGCTGCCGATCCTAAGGTAACCAGTATGGATACCAATAAGATAACTACAGCTAATTTTGCTATAATTTTTCTAAATTTCACGCTTATTTCCTCCAATATTTTGTCAATTTTAGAAATCAAAGAATCTCTTTAATTGACCAACGTAATATTATATAAATTAACTATTAATGTCAATGGGAAGTATTTGTCTTAAATATCATGTCTAGTTGATATAATAATATGCAATAGATTATACGTTGACCGGATTAATGAACCTCCGCGCAGCAAGCTACGCGGTATCGAAGGTCAGAAATCAAAGAGCTTAAGTTGTTTTATATCTTCGTGCTGTCCTTGGCTGGCAACATATTTCCGTATGACATCTTTATTGCCTCCTTCTCCGACCGTTGCGACAAAGAATCCGTCAGTCCACAATTCTCCGCCCCAAAGTTCTTTCTTAATATCAGGATATTTTCTGAATAATTCTCTTGCCGTAATGCTCTTGATTATCTGAATAATTTTAGATGGGGCATATTTAGGAGCGGCGCTTATAAGATAGTGCAAATGATCATGGTCTATGCCTATTTGTTCAAACTCTATGCTATAACGCTCTTCGATTTCTTGGCATATCTGAATGATGGTCTGCTCGCGGTCAGGACGACCGAAAATAGCCTTTCTGTATTTTACAGGGGTTACAAAATGATAATGTATCTGATATACATTATGCTCAGTTGTCCTGACTGCTCGCATACCATCATCATACTCTACAAAGTAACCGCGCAGCAAGCTGTCGCGGAATTAACAAGTTAAATATTGACTTTATTCTTTTCTTGCACTATACTTAACCTAGTTTGTTAATTTATCGTTTGTTTTATTTATATGAAAAGAACCTACCAGCCAAAGAAAAAGAAGAGAGCGCGAGTTCACGGTTTTCTTTCTAGAATGAGAACGCCAGGCGGAAAGAGAGTATTGGCTTCCAGGAGAAGCAAAGGCAGAAAGGCTCTGACTGTTTAGGTCTGGGCTTGTTTTGTTTTACGTAAGAAAAAGCATGCTTAAAAAAGAATTTAGGCTTAGAAAGCAAAAGGATTTTGATCGGGTGTTTGGCAAGGAAGGATCCTTTTTCTCTCAAGGGTTTCTAGCTCTTAAAATTGTTCCTAACAATCTAACCTTTTCACGCTTTGGTTTTATTGTAAGCAATAAAATTTCCAAAAAAGCCGTAAAAAGGAATAGAATAAAGAGGTTAATGCGAGAATCTGTTAGACTGATGCGCGATCAGATAAGTCCTGGATTTGATATTGTAATCATTGCAAGAGCAGATATATCGGAAAAGAAATTTGAGGAAGTTGATTCGGCTGTGGATAGCTTGTTGAAAAATTCTGGATTACTTATAAAAAGGTAAAAGTTTCTTTTGTGATAAAAGATATTATATTAAAATTTATTCGTGCTTATCAAAGAACCTTATCTTTTGATCATGGTTTCTTTTCTTTTATAAAAACTTACCATGGATGCCGGTTTTTCCCTTCTTGCAGCGAATATACTTATCAGGCAATTGAAAAATATGGAGTTTTACGGGGAGCTTGGTTGGGCATAAAACGTATTTTAAGATGCAACCCCTTTTGTAAAGGTGGGATAGATCCTTTAAAATAAATAAAAATAATTTATAAAAAATGAATATTCTTGCTTTATTGTACTCAGAAATTATCTATCGTCCTTTGTTTAATCTGCTGGTTTTTTTGTATAATATCATTCCCGGAAATGATATTGGAGTGGCAATTATCATCTTAACAATTATTGTGAGATTGATTCTGTATAAAGTCAACGCAAAATCTATAAAAAGCCAAAAAGAACTTCAGGATATTCAACCGGAAATTAGGGAAATCCAGAAAAAATATAAAGATGACAAGGAAAAACAAGCCCAAGAGCTGATGACTGTCTATCAGAAACACAAGATTAATCCTTTCTCCGGATGTTTGCCGCTTTTGATTCAGTTCCCGATTATCCTCGCCTTGTATCACGTCTTTTTGAATGGTTTTAGGGATGAAAGTCTTAACTCCTTGTATTCTTTTGTAAGCAATCCAGGCCATTTGGATGCCATATCTTTCGGTTTTATCAATCTTGCAGCTTCTAATATTTATTTGGCCTTATTGGCAAGTATTTTGCAATATTACCAAACTAAGAGTTTGATGGCTGTATCTATGAATGGCCAAACAGAAAAGACCAGTGATGCTGAAAAGTCTCCTGAAGAGAAGATGCAAGATTTTGCGCAGTCTCTGTCAAAAAATATGATGTATACGATGCCGGTTGTCACTTTGCTTTTTGCTATGGGGCTTCCGTCCGGACTGGCTCTTTATTGGTCGGTAACGACTCTATTTGCAATTGTTCAGCAATACTTTATAATGAAAAGACAGAAAGAATAAAGAAACTCTGTATAATTTTAAATGGAAAGCTAAATATATATTTAAAAATATGTACAATAAAACTCAAGAATTGATAAAGCAAACCCTAGTCGAACTGTTAGATGTTATGGGAATTGAGGCTGCCATCGAAGAGGAGCGCATCGAAACTGTCAAAGACGGAAAGGAAATTTTCACTTTGAATTTGAGTACCGAATACCCAAATCTTCTAATTGGTCAGTATGGAGGAAATCTTCAATGTTTGCAGCATTTAGTAGGAGTTATTGTAAAACATAAAGTTTTGGCGGAAGAGGGAAAAAACATTGATTTGGACGAGGAGGTCAAGTTTAATATAGATGTTAATGACTACAAGAAACAAAAGAAAGAAACTTTAGTGAAGCTTGCCGAGACGATGGCGGACCAAGTTATTTATAGCAAAAATTCAGTGGCGCTTAGGCCTATGTCCCCTTACGAGCGCAAAGTTATTCACTTGGAGCTGGCTGATCGCAAGAATTTGGTAACTGAAAGCGTTGGAGAAAACTTGATGCGGCGAGTTATCATCAAATACGTGGAAGACAAGTAAATTTAGTGATAGAATAAATTGTAGATTTAGATTGCGATAGTTTTTCTTTTCTAAATCGCAATTTATTTTTTTATATGCAAACTGCCTATGTGGAAATTAAAGCTGGAAAGATTTAATCTAACGCAGAAAATAGCCTACAATGCCGTTTTCTCCGCGCTTTCTCGGGCGCTGGAAATGGCAATAGTTTTTATTACTATCAAGCTTACGACCAATTATCTCGGTGTTGAAGGCTTTGGTGATTATGGGACAGTCTTGGCATTTGTATATATTTTTTCCGTGCTGGGAGACTTTGGGCTTTATTCTTTGGTGGTCAGAGATATTTCCGTTCCTGATGCCGATGAAGATAAAATTGTGAATAATGCGCTCACTATTCGATTGGTTTTGGGGGCAATGGTTTTAGGTTCGGCTTATTTATTTTCTTTTGCTTTCCCCTATTCCGATCAGATTCGCTTGGGAATTTTTATAGGCGCGGCGGGATATTGGTTTTTGAATGCTATTCAGGTGCTGATGGGACTTTTCCAAAAACATCTGGTTATGGATGAAGTTTCGGTTGCGGAAATAGCAGGCCGGGTCGTGCAGTTTTTAGGCGTAGTGATTGGCATTAAATATAATTTAGGATTTATTTTTATTGTCAGCACGGTTCTTCTTGGCGCGATTTTTAATTTTTTGCTCATAATGGCTTATACTCGGAAGCTAATAAAAATTCGTCTGGAATTCGATTTTAAATTATGGAAGGATATGCTATCGCGCGCCTTTCCTTTGGCCCTTTCCGCGATTCTGGTTCTTATTTATTTCAAGCTGGATACAATTTTTCTCTCGGTTATCAAAGGCAGCGAAGCGGTTGGCATTTATAGTCTTGCCTATAAAATTATGGAAAATTTGATCTTTTTCCCGTCAATGATTGTCGGTTTGGCGATGCCGCTTATGAGCAGGACGGTTTTTGAAGATCGAAAGCAGTTTGAATCTATCGTGCAAAGGACTTTGAATTTTTTGCTGATTGCCATAGTGCCGATTGTGTTTGGTATTTTTGCGGTTTCGAAAAAACTGATTATGCTGCTTTCCGGTCCGGAGTTTGCCGATTCTGTAGTTGTTTTAAATATTCTTACAATCGCTCTGGGATTTATTTTTCTGGGTGCCCTGTTCAGCAATGTCATAATAGCTCTTAAAAAACAGAAGTCTTTGGCGCATATTTATTTTTGCGGCGCAGTTTTTAATGTGATAGCAAACCTTCTGATTATTCCCCGTTTTTCTTATTTCGGTGCGGCTTTTACTACTTTTGCCACCGAGTTTGTGGTTACTGCTTTGATGGTTTGGGTGATATATAAAGATATAAAGTTTATTCCTTCCTTTGCGAATCTGTTGCGGGCGTCTATTGCTGGAAGTGTGATGTTGCTGGTTTTATATATGTTTTCTTCGCTGAATATTTTTTATATGGTCGTTTTAGGAGCTTTAGTCTATGGAATATTAATTTATGCCATTGGTGGAATTTCCAAAGAAGAAATAGACAAACTTCTGCAAAAAAGAGTATAAATTTAAAATATGCAAATTAATTTTGCCAAAAAACGGAACAGTATGCTGATATTTTTGCTGGCCGTTTTTGCAGGTTTTATGGTATATGCAAAAAGTTTTTCTGTGCTTGCTATTGTTGCTGCGGCAGCTTTTTTGTTTTTTGTTTTGGAAAATTTTGAAAGCGCGCTGCTGTTTTTAATATTTTATTTGCCTTTTCAAATAGCTCTTAATTTGGCAGCAGG
>CAZKLR010000003.1:10168-13399 GCA_964553695.1 uncultured Candidatus Saccharibacteria bacterium
GTTTTTGGCATTTTGCAATTTCTGGCGCAATTTGTTTTTGGCATTAATCCTCTCTTTGATTTTTTTGCCAAGATAATTGCACCGGTTTTTTATGGAAACACTTTTGCCGCTGAAGTAGTAGCCAACCCAAGTTGGCTGGTGAATGTCGGCGGTGAAACTTTATTGCGCGCTTTCGCAATTTTCTCTGATCCTCATATCTTTTCTTTTTATCTGGGCTTGATAATTCCGATAGCCTTTTCGCTGTTATTTCTTGCTCAGGATAATTTCGAAAAAAATATTACAAAAAGCAAAAAAATGTTTTTTGTCGCTTTTGCCGCATTGGTTCTTGCCGAGCTTTTCACTTTCTCGCGCGGCGGATATGCGGGGATGGCGGCCAGTTTTTTTATTCTTCTGATTTTATTCAGAAAATATTTTACATCCAAGCAGAAAAAAATTTTTGCAGCGATTGCTGTTTGCGGGGTTATATTTTTTACTTTCATAAGCAGCTCTGTGCTAACTCGTTTTTTGTCGAGTTTCAATTTGGAAGAAGGATCAAATGTGGAGAGAATAAAAAATTGGCAGCAGGGTTTCAATATGTTCTCCGATAATTTTTTATGGGGAGTCGGTATTGGCAACTATTCTCTTTTTTTGGATCCGACCGTTGCTTATCGCACGCCGATTTATGCGCATAATCTCTATTTGGATTTGGGCGCGGAATTGGGTATTTTTGCTCTCATTTCTTGGCTGTTGCTTATTGTTATAACGATTTATGAGCTGTATATAGCCAGCAAATATACTTCTGATAAGCTACTCGCCTGTCTCGCTTTGGGACTCATCGGTTCTCTCGTTTGGTATTCTGCACATTCGTTTTTTGATACCTCTCTCTATGCTCCTAATATTCTTGCAATGTTTGTTGTAATTCTCTCTCTCGCAGTTTTGGTTATAAGGTGTGTTAAAATGGAGAAAGAATAATAACAATTTTTT
The DNA here is from genome assembly GCA_964553695.1 of uncultured Candidatus Saccharibacteria bacterium. GTDB lineage: Bacteria > Patescibacteriota > Minisyncoccia > JAHIHE01 > JAGLIN01 > STD2-77. Next base: position 11,132 of record CAZKLR010000003.1, read on the forward strand.
TAGCAACAAGGGAGCATCAGGCTTTGTGTTGGTTTCGGCGGATAAATAGTAATATTTAATTATGCCAATAATTTTCCAAATTTTTTTATTATCTTATTTTCTTGCTTTCGCGTGGATTGTGTTTAAGGATATAAAAAATGGGATTTATGCGGTAATCTTCTTTTTGCCTGCTTATCTCATGCGTTTTGCTCTCTTTGGCATTCCGACTACGGTTCTGGAAATTATGATTTATATTTTGTTCTTCCTGTGGTTTGGGAAAAATAGGAGGCAAGCTGATATTATTGGAGATATCAGGCGGTTTTATCAGAATGATAAAATATTAGCCGGCGGCATCATTTTGCTTTTTTTGGGAGTTTTCCTATCCACGCTTTTTTCGGCGGATTTGCGTGCAAGCCTAGGAGTTTTCAAGGGCTGGTTTTGTGATCCATTTTTGTTTTTTATAGTTTTTATAAATGAAATAAGAACTCGAGAGCAAATTATAAATTCGCTTTGGATTTTTATTTTGTCAGCTTTTACAGTAGCTATTATCAGCTTAGCTTATACTTTTTTTGGTCATCTGACTTTTGATGGCCGTCTCGCCGCTTTTTATGAATCGCCCAATTATCTTGCAATGTATCTTTCGCCGGCATTTTTGTTTGCGCTTTATTTTTTTGCAAAACAAAAAGATTGCAATAAAAAAATACAAGCTGTGATTTTATTATTTTTGGCAGCCGCTTTGTTTTTAACCAAGTCTTATGGCGCGATTTTGGGAGTCGGGGCGGCGTTATTCTGTATAGTTGCAAAAAAATATATTGGCGGCGACCGGGAGTTTTTTAGTCGAAATAAAAAAACCGTTTTAGTTCTGGCGGTTGTTGTGTTTGCCTTGTTTTCTTCTCTGAGTTTTCAAAAGTATGAGCAAATTTTAAATTCCAACGAACGATCGTCCTTTCATTCTCGGTTGATGATTTGGAATTCTTCGTTAGAGATGCTGAAAGACAGCCCTATTGTGGGCATCGGTCCGGGAACTTTCCAGAAAGTCTATCTTGATTATCAGAGCCGTTTTTCTGTCCCCTATCTTGAATGGGCGGTGGCTGAACCGCATAATACTTTATTGGCGTTTTATCTCCAGTCGGGTTTGGTCGGTTTGGTCGGTTTTTTGCTGATTTTTTACTGGTTTTATAAACGTGCCAAAACGGACGACATCCTTTTTCTTTTTCTTGTCTATTTTATGGTTCATGGTTTGGTTGATACACTTTATTGGAAAAACGACCTATCTGTGATATTTTGGTTGATTATTGGCGTAAGCTTTATACAAAAAGCCAATAAAAAAAGCTGTAAATTTTCAATTGTTTGATTACAGCAGGCATATCGCCTTAATATTCTTCTTGACCCCATTCTTTGAGGTCTTTTATTGTCCTTAATGGTTCCTTTATCAATACGCATAGGAACGTAATAGTTGAAATAACTATTACTTCTAATATTCTGGCAGACAGTATAATTTTCTCTTTTATGTAATAACTTTTTATTTTAGATGTGTCAATAAATTGACCAACCGCTCTAAATAGGCTATTATGAACATAGCCTTAAAAGGATTTATTTTTTTATTGCTAACAAAATTAATATATGTCTTCATTCGGATTTGTGAGCGAAAATCAAGATTTGATTCTGCTGGTTTTAATGGCCTTTACTCTTTTTTTAATTGTCTGGAATATCTATCTGCAGTCTGAACTTGCCAAGCTGAGAAAAAATGCAAAAATTATGTTTTCTGGCAAAAAAGTCACTGATTTGGAAGAAGTAATCTTAGGACAGCTGGAGAAAAGCAAAGAGCTGGAAAAAGCCATAATAAGCCTAAAAGACGAGGATCAAAGGATATTGGATGCTCTTTCTTATGCCGTACAGAAAGTTGGAATGGTCAGGTTTAATCCTTTCGGCGAGGTTGGCAGCAATCAAAGTTTTGCTTTTGCCCTGCTTGACAATTATAACTCAGGTGTTATTATACTAAGTCTTTATTCAAGAGATGGAGTTAGGGTTTATGGCAAGCCTGTTAAGGAAGGGAAAACCGAATATCAGCTGAGCAAAGAAGAAGAAGAGGCTTTGCAGATAGCTATGAGAAAATAAAGGCAGAAATGCCTTTTTAATGTGATAAATATTGATAATATAAAATCAGATGGTTAAACAAGAAGAAAACAAAAAAACTATAATCGAGATAGGAGATACTATTGTGGTGAAGGATTTGGCTGTAAAAATGGGGATGAAAGTTACCGATCTTATTGCCGAGCTGATGAGAAG
>CAZKLR010000003.1:13499-26007 GCA_964553695.1 uncultured Candidatus Saccharibacteria bacterium
CCGGGACATGAAGCTTTTCATTCTATGCGGGAAAGAGGAGCGTATATAACCGATATGGCCATAATTGTGGTGGCGGCAGATGATGGTGTAAAGCCACAGACAAAAGAAGCGGTGGAGTTTGCAAAGAATGCCGGACTTCCGATTTTGGTTGCTATAAATAAAATCGATAAACCGGAAGCCAATATTGAGAAAGTGAAGAAAGAGCTTTCTGAAATTGATCTTTTGCCGGAAGAATGGGGAGGAAAAACTGTGTGCGTTAATATTTCTGCAAAAACCGGTGAAGGCATCGATGCCCTGTTGGATATGATAATCCTTTATGCGGATATGGAAGAATTAAGAGCCGAATACGATGCTTTGGCGGAGGGTTTTATAATCGAATCTCATTTGAATCCCAAAGTTGGTCCGATTGCTACTGTCCTTATTCAGAATGGAACGCTCAGCTCCGGAGATTTTGTGGCCGCTGGTTCGATGTCGGGTCGTGTGAAAATTATGAGGAATTTTAAAAAGGAAAATGTGGATGAGGCTACTCCCTCTATGCCTGTTACTATTCTAGGATTAAATGAAGTGCCAAAAGCAGGTCTGATTATCAAAGCTTATGCAACCAGAAAACAGGCGGAAGAAGCGGCTGGCAACTTCTCTCAGAAAAGTGGAAACGTATTGGACGGAGGCAGAATATTGAGTGTATCTAAGATTAAAGAAATGGCCGAAAATGGGAAAATCAAGAAATTAAATTTAATCATAAAGGCTGACACTAAAGGTTCCCTGGAAGCCATAGTTCAGATTTTGGAAGCCATACAAGTTGAAGGTTTAGCTATCCAAATTTTGAAGACCGGAGTCGGAAATATTACTGAATCAGACATCAAATTGGCGCAATCTTCCGATGCTAAAATTATTGGTTTTAATAACGCTATCGATGCGAATGCTAAGAAGATTGCAGAAAAAGAAGCTGTTGGCTTCAAGATCTTTAATATCATTTATGAACTGGCAACTTATGTGAAAGATGAGCTGTCTCTCCTGCTGGATGCTGAACTTGTTAGAACAGATTTAGGAAAAATGAAAGTTATTGCTTTGTTTAAGCTTCCCAAGAAATCTGCCAAGACGGTTGATATGATTTTTGGAGCCAAGATTGAAAATGGAAAAGTTGAAAAAGATGCCAAACTGGAAATAATCCGCAATGGCGAAAAAGTCGGAGAAGGAACCTTGGTTGAGCTTCAGCATAATAAGAAAACGGTTTCAGAACTCAAGTCAGGAAACAATGCCGGTGTTACTTTCAAGGGTAACATAGTCGTGCAGGAAGGAGATAACATAACGGCCTATAAAGAAGAACGGGTTAAGAGAAAAATTTAAAATTATGAGCGATAGGATTGCAAAAATTAATAAATTATTGAAACAAGAAGTTGGGAAACTTATTCTTGAAGATGTGGATTTTCCGGCGGGTTTTATTGTGACTGTTATCAAAGTTGATACCTCTCTTGATTTGCACTATGGCGATGTATATATAAGTGTGATGCCTGTGGAAAAGGCGGATGAAGCGATTGAACTGCTTGAGGATAACGTGTACCAAATGCAGCAGAAGATTAACAAAAGGCTTTTTATGAAGCCGGTACCCAAGATACGTTTCAGAATTGATTTAAGCGGCGAGCATGCTGACCGAATCAATGAACTTATAAGAGAGAATAAGGAGAAGGATCGTTAGCTTGCCGGCTAACGAATTTTATTTAAATTTATGAAAGATATAATAGATTTTATAAAGGCTAGTAAAAATATTTTGATTTTAAGCCATAAGAATCCTGACGGCGATGCCTTGGGCTCTTCTTTGGGATTGGCATTGGCACTTTCTAAAATCGGCAAAAAGGTTAACTGTTTTTCCATCAATGAAATTCCGGAAGTTTTTGGATTCTTACCCGGAGTGGAAATTTTTAAAAAAGAGTTTGGTTTCGCGAACTACGATCTGGTGATACTTTTGGATTGCGCCGTGTTTCAGAGAACGGGGATAGAAAATATCTATGGACTAGTCGCCTCTTTTGATAAACTACTGATCATTGACCATCATCCCCAGATGGAAATAGAAAAATTCGGAAATATAAAGTTTTGGATTGATGAAAAAAAAGCTGCTACGGCAGTTATGATTTATGAACTTCTGCTGGAGATGGATATAGATATTGATAAAGATGTTGCCACTTGCCTGCTGACGGGCATTTTCACTGATACCGGGGGTTTTCAGCATAATAATACCGATGAAAATTCGCTTAAGGCTGCTGCGGCGTTGATGAGAAAAGGTCCGAGAATCGACAAGATTGCCAACAATATATTCAATAATAAAAATGTGCCGGCTATAAAGCTTTGGGGAATAGCTTTGAGCAGGATTGAAACAAATCCAATAACTGGAATGGCGGTATCTTACGTCAGCCGGTCGGACATCGAAGAAGTTGGAGCCAAACAGGAAGATCTGGCCGGACTGGTAAGCCTTATCAATACCGTGAGCGATGCCAAATTTTCTTTGCTTCTGACCGAATATGATGACCAAAAAATTAAAGGAAGTTTGAGAAGCGAAGAGTATAATGGCGTAGATGTTTCTCAAATCGCAAAATACTTGGGAGGCGGCGGACATAAGCTTGCTTCAGGATTTGAAATGGAAGGAGATATCAAAAAAAACATTGCCAAAATTACCAATCTTATATTAAACTTAAGAGAGCAATCTAACAAAAATAAATAAACAAAAATGGAATTAAAAGTTCTAGAATCGGTTCAGTTATTTGCGAATCTGTCGATAATTTTTGGAATCATTTTTTCCTTTCTTCAGATCAGAAAAATTTCCAAGTCTATCGACATTGGTCAGCAGGCAAATTTTATCAACGTACTGAATTTTTTCTGTTCGGAATACGATTCCATTATCTGCGAGTCGCCCCGTTGCAGAACGCAGAAAAAGATTGATCTTTGGTATTTTCGTTTCTGGAATTTGCTTACAAAAGAGTTTTTATTTTTCAAGCGCGGGCTTTTGGATGATTATATTTTTGAGTTTTGGTGCTTCAAAATATGCAGCGAATACAATACCAAACCGAAGCATGTTCCTCTTAAAAAAATTGATACATTCAAGAAAAGCCATCTGAAATATTTGCAGAATCAGAATGGCAGCCATATGAATACTCAGGATTATTTTCGGGAGCTTATTAATATTTCGGAAACGGCGGCGAGCGAAGAGGAAATGAGAGCTATGGTGCATAAACTTGTCAAAAAATACAAGAAGTTAAAATAATATATGAAATTTGGACTTCATATTTCAATTGAAGGCGGAGTAGAAAAGGCTCCTAAGCGAGCTTTTGATTTGGGCTGTGAATGCTTCCAGATTTTTTCCCGTTCTCCGCACGGAGGAAAAACAAAAGTGATTGATAACGAAGCGGCAAAGGTTTTTAAAAACAATATGTCCGGCCAGACAATGAATTTTTTCATACATTCTCCTTATTATATAAATTTTGCTTCGGGGAATAATCGTATCTATTATGGTTCTATTTCGGCAATCCGCAGCGAGTTGGAGGTTGCGGATCTTCTTGGGGCCAAAGGCGTGGTTACTCATCTTGGCAGCGCCAAAGATTTGGGAGATAAAGAGGCAAAACTGAAGCTCGTGGAGGGGTTGATAAAAATATTTCAGTCACCTGTTTCCGGAAAAAATACAGATGCTAAAAAGGAAGAGCTTGAATTTAATGCGAAGCTTCTTCTGGAGATTACTGCCGGTTCGGGAAACATTATGGGAGATACTTTCGAGGAAATTGCCTATTTTATCAAAGAGGCGGAGAAGAAAATAGGAAAGAATGTTTTGGGCGTATGTTTCGATACTGCGCACGCTTTTGCTTCCGGTTATGATTTGAGTACGGCTGCGGCAGCTAAAAAGACTTTGGACGATTTTGATAAAATTATAGGAATTGATAGAATTAAGCTGGTTCATCTCAATGATTCGGCTGCAGATCTTAATTCTCATATCGATCGTCATGCCAATATCGGCAGCGGCAAAATCGGTATGGAAGGCATATCGGCTTTTCTGACAGCGCTTAAAGCGCGAGATTTGGATTTTGTTTTGGAAACTCCCCCATCCGGGAGCCAGAAAGATTTGGAAACGCTGAAAGAGCTGCGAAAAAATCTATAATTATTAATATTTTGATTGAAAAACTATGAAAGAAATTTTATTTCCGGAAGATTTTATGTTTGGCAAAAAGGAGGAAGCAAATCAGGAATCTGGTTCTGAAAATACAAAACTAAATAATACGGAATCGGATAATACAGAGAATAAAGAAGAGTTGCAGATGCCAGTAAGAAGACCTTTTACTTTAGTGGAAGATTATCCAAGTTCTGAAGGCAATAATAAAGAAAAGAAAATTGGAAGACCTTTTGCTGTAGAAAAGCCGATCAAAACTGAAGAAAGCTCTGAAAAAAAACAGCAAGAGAATGAGGGCGAATATTATGAGGAAAATCAATACGCTGAAGCGGTAACTCAAGATGATGTGGATAAATTTAAGAAAAGAATGAATGCGCAGATAGAAGCAAAAGCAAAAGCGCTTTTCGGGAATGAAAAAGAAGATTCTTTGAAAAAAATTTTAGATTATGCCGATGTAGATTTGGAGAGTTTGGAGGCTCCTGTTGAGAGTGAAATTATGAGTATATTGCGGCAGAACGTTGATGGTTTCAATGAGGAAGGGATGAGTAATTTGATTTTGCGGAAAAGTCAGCAGTTGAATATAACTGAGCAAGAAGCTACAAAAATGCTGGCTGAGAAGATGTTGAAAAAGCAGTTCGAGGAGGATATCGAGGAGCTGATGCAACAAGATGGGAAAGGCATTAGTGAAAATATTAGAAGACGGCTAAAAGAGAGGATGGGTAATGGCATAAACTATTCCGAAGCAGTTAGACAACTGGCTGAAGAAATTTTTGAAAAAAAATTTTCCGGCAAGAACTGGGATGAATTAACTGTAAAACGTCCTTATTATACGAAACTTAATAAAGGTAAACTTGATCTTCTGGAAGATTGTATGGGCAAAGCAGTCAAAGATGTTTGCAAGGACAGGAAAGGAAAGCTGCAATCAAGGCGTATTGGTCTGGTGGATAAAGCATTGAATTTTATCAACGCGCACAAGAAATCTATGTCTATTACTGCACTTCTGATGTATTGTTCAGGCTTGGGCCCCAGTGTGCTTAAAGCTTTAAGCGGCGACAATGCAAAGATAGTTATGGATGGCGAAGATGGGAAAGACATAGATGCAGGAAGTGCTGCTGTTGGACAAAATGAAGATTTTGAAGACAGATGGAGCGCTATTATGGACAGTATTAGCAAAGATGATATTGCTTTGAAACTTGGCGACGGCTTTATGGTTGCTGCAGCTGCAGACAATCAAATGGATAATACTGCTACAGAAATTAGCGATGAAAATAATACTGCCAATTTGGAAGCAATAGATACGGAAGATAACACTGACGCGGAAGCGCAGACGATGCTTGACGCGATGGCAATAAAATTAACAGAAACACCGGAAGGTGAAGAGCAAGTCCTGGATATCACACCTGCTGATTTGATAAAAGATCCAGAGCTATTAGCGCTTATTGATGACACAAATGACAGTCAGTTCTCCCCTTTTGATTTGATGGAAAGTTTTTCAGCCGGTCCTTTGGAGGGAGAAAGTGGAAGCGTTACTCTGCATTTTGAAAATAGCTCAATAGTTCTTCAAGACGTTCAGGTTAAGGATATAGATGCTTTTAAAACAGAATTGGAGCAAAATGGTATAAAATTTGACGATATGAAGAACGGAGTTTCTTTGAGTGAATTCGCAGAGCATAAAGATGATTTTGATAAAATTACAGCAAACTATCTAGGTCTTTCTGATGATGATGTAAAAAATTACGAGAAAAAAGTTGTAACTTTACCAATCTCCCAGATGAAATGCGTTAATTACAATCAGTTTACGCCGCCTATGGAGTCGGAACTTAATCCGCAAGTTGGAGAACTGGAGGATAAAAAAGCAGAAATATATTCAAGCCATGGGCTGGATTCAAAAGGAGAGCTTATTGCGAATAAAATTACTATGAATCCTTCTCCTGAACAAATCAAGGCGCAAGAGGAGAGCAAAGGACAGGCTGATGCGGAACTTTCAGAATGGCTTATGAATAATGGACACAGCGGCAATTTTGAAGAAGCAATCCAGGAGGCTATGGATAATAAAGATAATCAAGAAAATGAAAAGGATGCTGCTTTTGAGAGTGAAGATTTGATAAAAGCAGAATTTGATAATCCTGAATTTGAAAAGAAAGCTTTGGATGTTTTGGAAAAGCATGGATGGTCATTGAACACGATTAGAACAGTTGCCATGGAAGACGGTCCGCAAGAAGTGGTTAAGCTGGTTTGTGAGGTGGTAGCTGCGGAAACTTTTTATGATGAAAGAGAAGCTGAAAATTTGGGAGACTATTCGGAACTTGGTGTTTTTTATGCACAAAAAAATCAAGACATACCATTTAATACTTTAGATAGTAGCACAGGGATTTGCCATGATTATGTGCTTACCGTATTGGAAATTATCGAGGTGTTGAAAAACAATGACATTCCGATGGATAATGTGGCGGTTTTTTATGCCAATAATACTTTTGATGATCCGAGTATCAGCACTCATGCCTGGGTAATGGCTGCCTATAAAGATACGGATACTGGAGAAGCAAAATATACTTTATTTGATCCCACTTTTCAAGATGCTACCGCAGGGGGGAAAGAAAGTGTGTTTGCAACAGACCAATATCATTCATGGAACTCAATATCTGCCGAAGATTATAATGGCCTGAAAGCTATTTTAGGCGATGATTTGCCTGAGCGGCCTGTTGCGGAAAATGGAAATGGCACGGAAAAAATGACGGAAGACCCAATGAAAGAAGCGGAACTGCATATAAGAACAAATAATCAGATGGCTTCTTGGCAAAAGATAGCGAACGAATTAATAAAAAACCATCCTGAGCTGAAAGGCAAAGTACAGATTGACAGAGAAATGTGCGAAGCTTTTGTAAAAATGGAAATGAGGATAGAAGAAGCTAAAGCCTAGAAAACTGCTTCAAACCGATTTACAAATTTTCGACAATTAAAAAGCGGGAAAATATTTCCGCTTTTTAATTATGCGATTATATGCTAAAATTTATAAAGATTCATTATCCGCTAATATCTTATTAAGATGATTCAGTATGAAAAAATAAAAAGCGCAAGCTGGGATATGGCAAATACTTTTGCAGAAAAAATAAAACTTTTGGATCGGAAGCAAAAAATGATTTTGGCTTTTATACTGGTAATAATCTTTATTTTGCCGGTTGTTTTTTTGAATTTTCAGAAGAATAAAGATCAGTCCCCTTCTGTGGTTATGGATGTAGATGAAATGCTTTCCAATGAAAAGGCAGAAATTGAAAATAAAGAGACAATCTCCGGTAGCAATAGTGATGTCTTTTTAAAGCTTCTTAAAAGTTTTAGTGGTTTGAGTGTTACTAGTTTGGATGGAGACGGTTCTGTCAGCTTGCGCGCAAGCCAAGTGATAAAAGTTCCTTCTGAGGTTGATACCATCCAAAAAGCTATTAATGCCGCTTTGGAAGGTGATGTAATTTTGGTAGCGGCGGGGGAATATAAAGAAAATATCGTGATGAAAAATGGCGTGAGTGTGATTGGAGAAAATGCGGAAGCTACTATTTTGGATGGACAAAAAATGGGCAATGTGGTGACTTTTAAAGGAATAAGCGATCAGAACAATTCTCGTTTGGAGAATTTTACCATTAAAAATGCCCAGGAAAATCTAGGAGGCATATTTATTGAAGATTCTTCCCCCATTATTAATAGGAACATTATTTTGCAAAATGATTATGATATCTATATTAAAGGCGAATCTTCTCCTGTCTTGCAAAGAAATCGTCTGAGCGAAAGTAAAGCGGCGATACAAATTTTTAATCTAAGCGATGTGCAAAATTCCAATCCGCTTATTCTGGATAATGTTATTTTTGGCAATAAGAAAGGTATAAACGTTTATCATGGCAATGCTACAATTGAGCATAATACTATAAGTTTTAACAGTGCTTATGGCATTGATGCCGGAGCTACTTTTGGAATTTATATGACAAGTGCCAGCGCGCTGATTAAAAATAATATAATAACAGACAATGGTACTTGTGAGATTTGCAGCGGTATTTATATCGATGACAAAAGTCAGAACGTCAGTATAAGTTCCAATGATCTTTGGAACAATCAAAGCAATTTCGTGTGTTTTGGCGGATGCTCTATGGAAGAAAATAATCGTTCCGAAGATCCGATGTTTGCGAATGGTCTTCTTTTCGATTTTAATTTGAAAGCCGAGTCCCCTGTTCTTTCTGCAGGTTCGGATGGACAAAAATTAGGCGCAAGATTATGAAAAGTGAAATAGAGAAAATAAGCGATGAGATAAAAGTTTGCTGTAAATGTTCTCTTTGCAAAATCAGAACCAATACAGTTCCGGGTTCGGGAAATCCCAAGACGGAAATTATGTTTGTGGGAGAAGGACCGGGGAAGAATGAAGATGAACAGGGAAAACCTTTTGTGGGTGCTGCCGGCAAGGTATTGGATGATTTGCTTGAAGGCATAAATTTGAAGAGAGAAGATGTTTTCATTACGAATGTGGTGAAATGCCGTCCTCCAATGAATCGCGATCCTCTGCCGGAGGAGGTTGATGCTTGCCGGGATTTCTTGGAGCGCCAGGTGGAATTTATAAAGCCGAAACTTATAGTGCTTTTAGGGCGTCATTCAATGGATCGTTTCTTGCCGGGACTAAAAATATCTCTGGATCATGGAAAGCCAAAACGTCGCAACGGCCAGGTTTATTTTCCGGTATATCATCCGGCAGCAACCATTTATCAGCGCAGTCTGCGAGATGATTTGGAAAAAGACTTTAAGAAGATCCCAAAGATTATCAAAGCAATCAAAAAAGACCAGTCATAATACTGGTTTTTGTTTTGGCAGAAACCTTTTTCTTATTGACCTTTAGGCTTTTTTATGTTAATTTTATTAGTGTTCGTGTGAAGAAATATCGGGCCTGATGACCGAGTAGTTAGGTAGCGGTCTGCAAAACCGCGTAGATCGGTGCAAATCCGATTCAGGCCTCAAATAACGTAAAACCTATAACTTGTAACTTAACATTCTTGCTCGTTTAGTTATTAGGTTATAGGTTCTTAGTTATTGGTTGTTTCTGCCGGGGTGGCGGAATTGGTAGACGCGACGGACTTAAAATCCGTTGGATGTAAATCCTTGAGGGTTCGATTCCCTCTCCCGGTACTTTCATTGCTCAATGGACTATAAATGAAAAAGTCTTCCTTCATAATTACTTCTTCGCTTTTGGGAATTTTACTTCTCATTTTTGTTTTTCAACAAGTTAATTTGGCTGAAATTGGAGAAGTTATTTTTATGTTTCCCAAGAAGGCTTTATTCATTGTTTTTTTTGTTAATTTTTTAGCCATTTTTCTTGTAGGTTCTTATAGGTGGCAGGTTATCTTGCGCTCTCAAAAATGTTATGTAAGTTTTTGGAGGCTTGTGCGGGCTAAATTAGCGGGTTTTACTTTTAGCTATGTTACCCCTTCCGCTCTTATTGCCGGCGAGCCGGTCCGTGCATATATGGTTAAGGAAGAATCAAACTGTGGCTGGGAAAAAGGTTCGGCCTCTGTCATCATTGACCAGATGATTTATTTGGCTTGTTTATTTTGTGTGATAATTATCGGATTTGTTTCTTTGGCGGATAATTTCGATTTGCCGAAAGACGTGCTCTTGGGTTTTATAAGTATTTTTGTTGTGGCGGTGCTGGTTTTTTATTTATTCTACAAAAAGACATTTAAAAGAAGCGAAGGAGAACCAGCCTTTTTCAGTTTCATTGTTTACAAAACCGGAATACATAAAATAGGTTTTGTTAAAAATAAGCTAAAGGCCCTGGAAAATACCGAAAAAAGCATGGAAGACTTTTTTAAAAGCAACAAAAAAGCTTTTGGCTGGGTAGTTATTTTGGCCTTTACGGAAGTTTTGTTTGATATTGTGGCGGTAATGCTCATTTGTTTTTTTATGGGTAACTGGTTTAATTTTACGGAGTCAGTAGAGATTTTTTCCTTTATGGCTTTGGCTAATTTAGTTCCAATACCTGGAGCTTTGGGAAGTTCCGAATTAGCTCTTGCTTTTGTCTTTGATTTGTTGGGAACAGGAAAAGATGCCGGATTGGCATTTAGCCTTATTTTTAGATTTGTTAATATTATTTCCGCTATTTTGGGAATTTTTGCTTTTATGTATTTTATGTTTAGTACCATATCCCATAGTTTCTCTTTAGAGGCTCCACCTTTCTTTATCAGAATTCATAAATTTTTGACCAGATTTATTAATAGAAAATAATATAAAAACGGGGTTTAAAACCCCGTTTTTATTAAATATCTATTTAAGATACTATAACCATTTCCAGCTTTTTAACACCAAATTTCTTTGCTTCTTCCCTGGTAGCAAACCAAATATCCGCTCTGTTTGAATATCGTTGGTTCATTCTATCTTCTACTACGAAGACTTTATCTCCATATAAGCTAGGGAATTTTACTTTGGTTCCAAAAGCAAGCAAATTAGTGGCAATGACTCCGTCTCTTACATGAGTACCGCTAGCGGTAATGAATGGACTGGAATCGCATTGATCAACCGTTGAAGAGTAAGCTGTAACTGTAACCCACCTGCTGGAGGTTTTGGTGTTATTATTTGCATCTGTAACTACAGCTTCAATTCGTGCATTTTTCTTTGCGGTAGCGACTTTTGGCGTTGTTGCGACTTTTTCTTCTAACTTAAGCTCTGAAAAGCTTTGATTTTCAGCAATGCTTTCGCTTTTTGTTTCTTCTTTGGCGTTTTTCTGAGATACTTTTATGTTGTAAATTGAGTTTTTGCTTTCTTTTAGGCCATTTTCGGCGATAAATCTTTGTTTTCGGGTGCTAGCTGAAGCTGAATACTGTGGAAAACAAAGGTTTAAAATAAGGCTTAATGTGGCTAAAGAAAGCATACATAAGGGGGGAACGTCAATATCTGAGGCAAATAAGCTTTTATTCATATAAGATTTTATTCAATTAAAAAATTCCCTCTAGGGGAACTTGTGAAACTAGTTTAACATATCCTGAAAAAAATGTCAACAAATCATCGGCAAAAACTTGACAGAATTTTAAACTACTTTTGAAAGGAGTAATTCTGCAAAAATCTTATATTTATTCGCTATAATAAGCCAAAAACTCCCTTATCGGGAGTTTTTATAGTTTTGCAATTGCCAGTCTATTTAAAACAATATTGGACTTCTTGGAATTTTCCTCTTAGCGTTTCAATTTCCTTGCTAATTTCCTCAACAGCCTGATCTTCTATGACAACTTTGCCTATTAATTGAGCAATTTGACGCATTTCTTCCTCTTTCATTCCAAATCGGGTCATTTCTTGCACTCCTATTCTTAATCCTTTTGGCTTATTCGGATTGTCAGTATCGTTAGGAATGATATTTTTGTTTAATATGATATTGGCTTCTTCCAGTTTCTTGGCGACCAGATCTCCTCCTCCTTGTTTTTCGACATTAACTACCACTTGATGGCTTTGGGTAAAACCTCGGTCTTTATAGAGCACTTCAAAACCAATGTTATCCAGTGCCTTGGCCAATGCTTGAGAATTTTTAAGTATTTGATCGGTGTATTTATCGCCAAATTCCTCCATCTCCTTCAATGCCAGATAAAGTGGCGGGATGCGGTGGAGGTGGTGATTGGAAAGGACTCCCGGGAACACCTTACTTTGAATCTTTTTTATCAGCTTTTCATCCAGATTTCTGCCTAAAATAATGCCTCCTTGTGGTCCGGGGAAAGTTTTGTGGGTGGAGGCAGTAATTATGTCGGCACCTTCTTCAAACGGATTTTGGAATTTTCCAGCAGTAATTAGTCCAAAAACGTGGGCTGCATCGTAGATAATTTTAGTGCCGGTTTTGTCGCATATAGCGCGGATTTCTCGAATAGGCTGCGGAAAAGTGATAACCGAACCTCCCATTACGATGAATTTAGGTTTAAGTTCGAGAATCTTCTCTTCAATTTTTGGCAGATCGAGTTTTAGATTGATTGCATCAAATGGCAATGGTTCTGAGTCCAGTCCCAAGACTCCAACTGCTCCGGCTTGTTCGTGGGAAACATGCGATCCGCCCTGGATTCCCAGGTTCATTACCTTATCTCCTCTTTCTGCGAGTGCGGAGAAAACGGCAAAATTGGCCAAGGTACCGGAAATAGGGCGTACATCTACAAAGTCTGCTTTGAAGTGCTCACCGAAAGCTTTTTGGGCAATATCTTCGATCTGGTCGACATACTTCAATCCTTGGTAATAGCGGTTAAAAGGCAATCCTTCGGCATAACGATGCATAAGATCGGAAACGTAATATTTTTCGCAATAAGGAGACATTACGTTTTCCGAGGCGATAAGATTGACACACTTTTTCCTCCAGGCATT
>CAZKLR010000003.1:26107-27286 GCA_964553695.1 uncultured Candidatus Saccharibacteria bacterium
TTACTCTCCCGTCCAATCAGCCCATTTTTTGAAATTGAATTCTTGAGCTTTAACTGCTTTTTCTTTGTCGAATTTCTTGAAATTTCCGCCATTGGCAAGCTCTTTCTGAGTTGGAATGTATATGTCTGATTCGGGAGTCTTAAAGAGGCATGGAGGATAAACCGGATGCTGCTCTCCCTCCCTTACTCCGGTAACACCGCTTTCCGGACAGGCACGCTTCATAAATCCGCGGCAACCAAGCATGTTCTTGATTATTGGCAATTCTTCATAAAGATTAAAATAAATCTGGCTGGCCACCGATCTCATTTCCGGAGCGACGCGTACGCAAAGGCGAAGTGATAAAAAGTTAATAAGTGAACGCAAATTCATTGTGAAATGGTAGATGCCGACCGCCTGGGAAAAGGGTAGAATATAACGTGCAGATTCACGCGGCAAGCCGCTTTGCATCAGACTTTCGTATGCTTCCAGATTGCTGGTTATGTTCTTAAAGAAAATTTCCCTTTGCTTTTCTTTTTCTTCTGATATCTTTGGGGTTTTTATAAGGTGCCAGGGGGTAATAATTTCATAGACGTCTTCTTCTTTACAGAGAAGCTCAACGGAGCTTTTGTTGGGGTGAACATATCGAGTGGAAAAGCCTGAGTGCGAGGACATTCTGTGTTCGAGCATTTCCGGGGCAATTCCCTTGGCAAGCTTTATGTCGAATTTAATGATTATGTGTTCAAAAGCTGACATATAATCATTTTGGAGTATCATTTTGAAGATAGCTTCTTCTTTTACGTGCGGTGGCACCCCGCTCATACGTGCGGAATACGCAACTTCTTTCCAAGCGTCTTCTCCGCCCATAACCTGAAAATTCCAAACCTGCGGTTTTGCTTCCTTGAGTTTTATAGCCATTTTGGTTTTTATAATTATCTAAATCTAACTAATCTTATCATTTTTTAAGTCAGTAGGCAAAATGGTTTTTTAATGATTGCCTCTTGCCAAACGGGTTTTATATGATAGAATATTTAGGTAAATAAGCGGGTGTAGTTCAGTTGGCTAGAACATCTCCTTGCCAAGGAGAAGGTCGCCGGTTCGAACCCGGTCACCCGCTCAGAATATATCGCTTTATAGTTTTTTGTATAGAGGGGCAGAGAATACAAAAATCAAGATTGGCTACGTTCTTCGTTTAATGGTTTT
>CAZKLR010000004.1:0-11099 GCA_964553695.1 uncultured Candidatus Saccharibacteria bacterium
TTATCTGTGTAGTTTGCAAAATCAACTGAATTGATCGTATAAACACTATCCATATCATAACCCTGTGTCGAAGAAAGCGAATATTTAGATCCGGCATCTCCATCCGGAAAGAGCTGATAAACGTCCGAAGTGCCATCGACTCTGACTAGGTCTGAAACAATGAAACTATTCATCTCCTCCTGCGAAATAGTTAGAAGATTTTCCCATTTAAGATGTCCGTAACTCTGAAAAACTTGAGGATTAAGTACCAGACGCTTATATTGCTTGCCATTATTATATTTTATTATATACACATCCGGGCTTTCGGCTGTCTTGACGATTGCCCCCTCTGGAATCGCCGAAGCAGAAGTTGAAAACGCAAAAAATAAACCAAGCAGACATAATAACTTTCTCATATTTCAACCATCTTTAAAGAATTTAATAATATTAATATGGTAGCACAATAGAATTTTTATTCAAATAAATTGAAAATAATAAATCCTCTTTGATTGACAGTCTGGATTTTTCAATGTAATTTAGAAACAAAAATCAGTAAAATAAAGAAAAGGAAGTGAAACAATAGAAAAATGCCAACAATGCGAAACATGCAAATGGAATCCTTTAAATATGATAACGCTATTCCTGTTTGCATTATTATATTTAATGCCAAAAATACCTTATGAAAGTTGGACGGAAAAAATATGTCTAATTGGCATATTTATAAGTCTGATATTATTTCCTATGTGGTACAAGGAAAATCTCCGGCTGGAAAAATGTCTAATAGAAGAAGATGCAGTCAGAGTGGCTTTAACCCCCTTGATAATAATAACTTTTGTAACGTTTTTATGCTCTTCGCCGGGCACAAAAGACTGGAATATTTTATTAATCTTGTTTTGTACATTCTACGCAATATACTTTTACGCAGGAATGTCCTTAACTAAAAACTAAAACAATTAGCCCCGCTTTATTCTTTATTAGAGTAGGGGCTAAATTTTATTTTAAGTATTTCCGCTATTTCCGCAAAACCGTTATACATACCCCGGAACTGAAATTATCTATCTTCAATTTATCAAAATTTCCCCTCTCGCTTCGCCATTCATTCTTGAATCCCCACTCGTGCCACTTCCAAACCGCGAGATATTTGCCGTTGCAGGCATCAATATCTGTGTAATCTCCCTCCAAAACAATCAGCTCGTTATTGCCATCAGCATTCACATCGTCAATCAAAAACTGGCAATTAGGAACCACAAGGTTTGAAGATTGCCATATCGGTTTTATTTTCTCCCCTTGCAAATCAAAAATAAAGAAATGATTTCTGATACTCATATCGTTTTCTTCTACCCAAAGCGGCATAAAATCACCGAAATTTCCGGCTTTCCAAACTGAAAGATTAATATCAGCAACACCGTCATTATTGGAATCTGCCAACACAAAACCTGCCACTCGCCAGCTTTTTTCCGACTGCCAAATAACTTTGGAATTTTCCGAAACAGTTATTATGCCATCCTCAAGAGAGTACTCTTCCAATATGGAATTTCCGTTTAAATCTGCCTGTTGATGATTAGTTTGGTTGTCAGGGGAAGAAGAAATATCATCTGGCAAAATATAATCCGCCTTTTCGAAATCTTCTTTGCTTTTATCCCAGCAAAAAACCTGAACCTCCTTTGAAAAAGTTTCAGATTTTGAAGCATTATTTTTTTCTATATCTGAATATCTATAAAATATAGCCAGCACAAAAATCCAGTAAAATAAAGAAAGAATGGCTATGATTATTCGTCTTCGTTTCATTTTCACTATTTAGAAGTGAACACTTGCGTCCAATCGGGAAGCGCAGGGACTGAACCGGATTTAAGCATCTCCTTCCATTTCTCATCCGTCAGCCGATCTTCCATTGGCTGAGTAAATTCATAATATGAATACACGGCACCTTTGGCAATGCGCAACTTACCATCGATCGGCACTACGACATAAATCTCGGAAATATAGCCAGTTGCCTCTTCCAAGACCAAGCCATTTGGATCGGTTGCAACATCTGCCACTACCGGCGCATTCGTATCATCATTCAACTCCCGAGTTCCTCCTTCCGGATAATAGACGTCAAACCAGATATGTTCAAGGTTTCCTCCGTAAGCCTTAATGAAATCGTTTTCTTCATCAGTAAGCCCTGTACCGTTAAGTTCTTTTTCGGAGATAGTTTTAAGATTGAGAGCAATTTCCTCCAAATTATTAAAGCTATTTTTTTCAGAATCGCCCAAAAGACCCCTGCTATCCAAACCAGTCCTAGTCATTTTTATAAGCGATGCCAAACGCGCATAAACATACGGTTCAGGTTCCACATATCCGCGATAGTCTTTGGGTTCTTCGTCTCCCCCGCCTCCAAGCTCGGCATAAACCTGTTTGGTATACAAAATAGTGTCGCGTTTAAGTTCCGTCCAGCTGCCGAGATAAGTATTTAAATCTTTTCTTTGCCAAGCGGCGCTTGTCATAAAACTGGGATATCCTTCGCTCTTTGCCTCTGTAAGCGGCTTTAAGGCATATAACCAGCCCCAATAAAGATTCTGCGTCCAGACACTCTTATCAAGACTGGAAATATAAGTTTTCATCTTGCTCATATTTTCGTCATAACAAGCATATTTCGTTTCACCTTTGGAGTCCAAGATGCTGTAAGCTTCACTCGATCCCATAGCTGCCGGAACATCCAAAGCCCTGGGAAGACAACGTGCGCCATCGAGACAATTGGTTTTTGCCGGATCGAAATTCTTGCATGAAGTTTTGTTATCACCCACCTCGCGATATATCAGCCTCTGAAAAATAGAAGCGTCAATAGTAAATCTCTGCCCCAAGAACCGAAAAGATTTGATTTCCGTTTCCCGATCCGATTGGATGCTTGCATTAAATATCGGCATAGAATTAATTTGCGGCGCTTCCAATTTCTTAGCTTTTTCGATAAAACTTGCCAGTTTGCTTTTATCTTTAATAACATTCGCCAGAGAAACATCTTCACCATATACTTCCTTCATTAAATCGCGATACTGATAGTAGGTAATATCGTCGCTCTTACCCACAAAGAAGTTGATCGGCTCATACACCTTATCCCAGCTTTCCTGATTGCTTCCCTTGCTCGCCAAAGCTGTAGAAACAAGAAGCGAAGATTTCACCTCGTCCTCGCTCTTGAGGCGGAAACCCAACCGGCCATACCACATCATTGCCTTAAAGTATGCTTTAAGATTTTCCGTCTTATTATAATGTCCGCGCGGAACATATTGCGTATAATCCTCCTTGAAGTAGTCCAAACCTAATTCTCCTTGCGGAGTATCGATCATTTCGGTCGCTTCGGCTCCAATATTCATCACCGGAGAATTCTCCACACTGCCGTGCGCTTCGATAAAAGTCATTTCCTTTTCCACTTCATTTTTTACAATATTGGGAATTGCAACGTTCGAATCCAAAAGCTTAGCTCCAACCGCAAAGAAACCCACGTTACGCTTGGCAGCGTTTTCCCATTCTGTTCCTTTGAGAGATTCATACTGAGCAAGTGAATCGGCAAGCATAGCCGTGCTCAATTTCTTAAGCTCCGGAGCAAGCTTATTTTCCTCCAGCTTTTTCAGCATATCATCAAACATCAGATGATAAGTATGAAGCATCGAATCGGTCGTTATGAAATTCGGAATCTGAGCATAACGGTTAGATTCATAGATAGGATAAAATTCCTCCTTGTCGGAAGGCACAACTGCGAAAGCATTCTTTACAAGCAACTTTTTTGCATCATCGGAAATCTGAAAATCATTCGCATTTGTTAAATTGCCCAGATTGGCATCCACGGTATAAGCTGCAACCTGCGGTTTGATATCTACCGCAGTATCTTCCCAATTGGCAAACTGTGAAGAAAGCACGAAAGTAGGATTGTTGTCCTCGTTCCCCTGCGGCACTTCGGCATTCTGGTTGCCCTGCTTGGCCATTTCTGCCGCCTCTTTTTCCAGCCAAGTAAAATGAAAATAGCTGGCAATTAAAATGATCAATACCAGACTGGCAACTGAAGATACCACGAAAAACAATTTATTTCGCTTACTAGGCGCTTTTTTAAAAACCTCAGTATTGAGCGGAATATTCAATTCTGAGGATTTTTTTTGTTTTTCCATATTTTTTATTTATTGTTAAATTATAAAAGTATAAAGCTTAATTATATTTTACTCTTTCCGAAAACTTTTAGCAAAAAGCGCGAACTAAAGTTCGCTACTCCGATATTAATTAGATATTCAGAATGACGAAATTTACTCCGCGCCGCAGCCGATAAATTATTGAAGAAATACGTTGCACCGATTTACAAATACTTTTATGTCGGGGCGACAGGATTCGAACCTGCGACCTCAGGACCCCCAGCCCTGCGCGCTAGCCAGCTGCGCTACGCCCCGATTATATGAAATATAAGGTTTATTCCCAACCCCATTCTCCACAATAATCGTATCATTTTTATAGTTACTCACAATGTCGGGACGCCGGGATTCGAACCCGGAATCTCTTGAACCCGAATCAAGCGCGATAGCCGTTACGCTACGCCCCGCCAAACACAAATATTATACTCTGATTTTGGAATTAGTAAACACAAAAATAAAACAATCCTTGAGAGATTGTTTTTATGTCGGGACGCCGAGATTCGAACCTATAAATCCCCTATGACCGTCTCGCTACGCAAAAACAGACATATAACGATTTTTCAAAAAAATAAGTGAAAAAGAAATTCTATATTTTTATAAAAATTTTACACAATATGCGTAATAATAATCAGGCTCAAAAACAAAAGCCTCTATGAACGTACAAATTGATATTATCTCAACAAAAATAAGCAGAGTTAAGCTTCTATACGATAAAATTATTTTCTTATATTTTTTAAAGAAAATTAATAAAAATACAGCCAGGATTGAAATTATATTAATAAAACTGACTAAAAACACCAACCTATAATAATTTGATATATTCCCCAATGGAGATTCTAAATTGGAACAAACCGTTTGTTGTTTTAATTCTAAAAGAACCCCGGAATCAGCATTGTAACTATTTATAATTTCATTATTTTGCTTATCGAAACCTCCATCTCGATAAGCCTTTTCGTAAGATAGATAAACAAGATTTCCTAACAAAGAAATAAATATTATAAAAACAATTGATAATTTTATCCTTTTTTGTTTGTCATTAATCATATTATGAAGATAATCAAATTTATAAAGCTTTTATAATATTATAACATCCTTGTCTTACAAAAATCTACAGCAAACAGTTATGATACAAAAAATCTATTCCGGATTGCGCTACGAGAAAAAATATTAACGAAATCGTAACTGCGATGATAAAAAATAAAAAAAACTTTTTATCGTAAGAGAATACTTTTATTTTCAAAAGAAATAAACCAAAAGATATCAAAAGAATTGCCGCTGACAATATTATAGAAGAAAAACCCCACGAAAATAGTGCCTGATAATAGAAAAATATGTCAATCTCTAAATTTTCAAAATAAGAACACGCTTTCTCCAGCCTTAAACTTCTATAATAAACTGTCAAAATAAATAGAATAAAATTTATCAGAAATGTAAATGAGGCTATAAGAATAGAGGTTTTTTCTATTATTTTTATTAAATATATCTTCTTCATACTATAAGTTTATTATATCACTTAAATCAAAAAATAGCTCAGAGGAAAGAATCCAGTTACTTAGAATTTTTTTCTCTGAATGCTACCTTTAGTAATTTTTATATGGGAGCTCCCAAGATTTTAGATCTGCATAGTGATACTCGATATCCACCACCATTCTATTCGGCCAAATACCATGTTGGATAATTTCCCATTTTACAGATTTAAGGGATCTATCTCCTGTCCATTCTGGAGCAGCCATAACACTTTTTGCCATAGCTTCTGCCAAATTTGGATATAAAACCACAGCCGTCTTACCAAAAGAAGTAAAATGCAATCTTGCACCATTACACGGTACGGAAGCTATATCATAATCTATATAGTCCACATACGGTTTAAAACTCGAGGAGATATCCTCATGAGGATATCTCATTACATCATGACCATATTGAGAGATTACATATTTTGCTTCAACTGCAGTACTAGCTGATAAAAAAATTGCTAGAGCAAACACGATAACCAATCCTAGCTTCTTTATTTTCATTGAACCAACTCTTTTGTTCAAGTTATTTTTCTATTTTATTTAATTTTCAAATATAAATTTACATTATATCGTTTTTTCTTAACTGATTTTATTTGTTAAAGTACTTGTTTTTCACCTCCATTGCTCGCATAATAGCAAAAAAAAATACACTCTGTCAAATGACTTTTATTCTAAAAACTAAAAAACCGCCATTTCAAGCGGTAATATTATTGTCGGGGCGCCGAGATTCGAACTCGGAGTCTCTTGGTCCCAAACCAAGCGCGATAGCCGTTACGCTACGCCCCGAAAACTTACTTTTGTATATTATAAGAAAAAAGCCTATTAGTCAATATTACCGCTATTTTACTATCCTCCGACAATCATATAAAATATAGGTATGAATAAATATACACAGTTAGCCAGACAAACAATCGAGACTTATGCCAAAACCGGAAAAATTATTCCCGTTCCTCGGGATTTGCCGGAAGAGTTTTATATTGACCGGAAAGGGGTTTTTATCACAATATATAAAAACAAAAACGGCCGGAAGAGCCTTCGCGGATGCGTTGGAACTTTCGAGCCTGTACAAAAAAATATCGCCGAAGAAATCATTCAGAATGCCATTTGGGCGTCGCAAAAAGACAATCGCTTCCAGCCCGTAATAGAAAGCGAACTTGATAACCTGAACTACGAAGTCAGTCTGCTCAACCCGCCGGAACAAATTTATGCCACAAAAGACCTGAACCCTGAAAAATTCGGTGTAATAATAAAAACCAGAGACGACCGCTGCGGATTGTTGCTTCCGAATATTGAAGGAATAGATTCCCCTCTTCATCAGATTGAGATTGCGGCTCAAAAAGGTTGCATAGATTTTCACAGAGAAGAATTTTCCCTGTTTCGTTTTACCGTTACCAAATATAAAGAATAAAATGGTTCCAAAAGAAAAAAACATTGCCGAAATTATTCCCGCCGCCAAACTCCCCCGAGATTTGATGCAGTCTTTCAGTTACAAAATTCCCGATAGTCTTAAAAAAGAAATTGCAGTTGGCGACATAGTCAGGATACCTTTCAGAAAAAAAGAAATTTTGGGCGCAGTAAAATCATTTCAAAGAGAAGAAGCTGTTAAATTTGAACTCAAAGAAATCAAGAATATAGAAAAAAATTTGGGTTTTTCATCCGGACAGATGGAAATTGCCAATTTTATTTCCGAGTATTATTTCGCTCCGATTAGCCTGGTCATAAAGATCATGCTTCCGGAAATCACCAAACAAGAATCAAGAAAAGAAATTAATCTCAACAGCTCCTGTCAAATCGAAAATCCTGAGGAAACGCTGCGCAAGCAAATAGTAGACGCTATTCAAAAAGAGAACCGGTTGCTTTTGATCCATAGTATGCAATCGGAAAAACACGAGATTTACAAAGATATAATAGAAAAACAAAAATCGCAAACCCTGCTGATGCTTCCTGAGTATTTTGATATTTATAATTTCGCTAATTTCTACATCGAAGTTTTCGGCAGAGAAAAAGTGGCAATTTTATGCAGTGATATTACCAAAAACCAATATTGGCAAGAATGGCAAAAAATCAGGAGCGGCCAGGCAAAAATTATAATCAGCACCCGGCAAGGAGTTTTTGCGCCATTTCAAAACCTAAAACTTATTATTGTCGATGAAGAACAAAATTCCAGCTACAAACAATGGGATCAGAATCCGCGCTACGATGGCGTACAAGTGGCGATCAAACTCGCTAAAATTTACAAAGCAAAAATTATTTTATCATCTCCGGTTCCTTCATCTGAAACTTTCTATAAAGCTGAAGATAGCTTTGCCAAAATTTCTATTTCTCAAAAATTCAAAAAGTCTCCAAAAATCATAGACCTGTCAACCGAAAGAAAAAAAGGCAACTATTCTTTCATATCAGAAGAGTTGCAGACGATGCTTTTTGAAAAGATTTATGCCAAAAAGCAAGCCCTTATTTTTATACCCCGCTTAGGAGAAAAAACTATCCAGCAATGCAAGGATTGCGGCCATATCGCCGAATGTGATACTTGTCATAACGCCCTTGTCAGCTATAGAAACAAACTTTATTGCTCAAGATGCAAACAACTTTACGAAGCTCTAAAGTCCTGCCCTAAATGCCAGGGACAAAATTTCAGCTCTTTTGGCGCCGGCAGTGAAAGGATTTTTAAAGAAATAGAAACGCTTTTTGACGGAAAAAATATTCGTGCCGTCGAACTCGACAGCGCTTCCGAAAGCAGCAATAAGCAAAAAAAGGTTTACGAGGATTTTCAGAAAGGCAAAATCGATATTTTGATTGGCACCCAAATGATCTGGAAAGATTGGCAAATGAAAAATTTGGAGCTCATAGGCATTATATTCCCTGAGGTTATCTTTAATATTCCGGGATTCAGATCAAAAGAAAAAGCCTGGCAATTCCTTACAAAAACATATAGCTTTGCACAAAATAAAACCGTCATTATTGAGACTTATAAACCGGACCATAAATATTTCAAAGAAATCAGAAACCAAAGTACTGAAAATTTTTTGCAAGAAGAACTCAAAAACCGCGACAGTGGCCTATATAAAATTGCCTATCCCCCGTTCGGAAAACTTATAAAACTTATTTACAAAAACCCGGATGCCCGAATATGCGAGAAAGAAGCAAAATGGCAATACGAAATTCTAAAAAGAGAGATTTTTAATCTAAACTTACAAAATTCTTTTGAGATTATACCGCCTTTCCCCGCGCAAAGCTTCCGTGAATATGGAAAATATCGCTGGCATATAATTATAAAATATCAAAACCGCACAGAGCTTGAGATCAGAAATAAAGTCCTAAACTGCGTAGGAAAAGACTGGATTGTAGATATTGACCCGGATGAAATATTATAAAATCTATTTTCCGACACAGCTATGAGGCTGCCTGCCTGTTGCCGCAGCTTCCTGAACTGAATTGAACCACACCAAATTTTCCGTCTTAATTCGTTTGACATATTGGCAATCTCGGGTATGATAAAGAGTACTGTTTTTGCTTCCTGCAAAAGCCTTAACGGCCTTTTCTGGAGAATCAGAAGCCTCCATAGGGCTGCTTGCAGACAAAACCGTATCTCCTGCTGTTCTATTATCGTTTTCCGGCTGATTGGCATTGTTTGCACTTTCCTGAGAACCTTTAAAGAGCGCTGTACAATCACTATTGCAATCTTTGATTGTCAGTACTTCCGAACTGCGGTTTTCATCCAGATAATAAAAACCGGAAGCGAAACCTATGACAAAAACCAGAGAAAAAGCGGTTAGGATCTTTATTTTACCGCCCAATAACTCTTCAAGCTGCATATTTTTTGTAAGCCATTTAATAAATTAACAAAATTTATGGAATATATTTTTTTCTTGGGCAGAACACCCGCCTTATCGCTTGCCGAAATTCAAGCCATGTTGGAAAAATACAAGATTGATTTCAAAATGTCTTTTTTAAACCCCGCTTTTGTGATTTTAGATATCGAAGATGAACTGGATATCCGTAATCTTTTTGTGCAAATGGGCGGAACGTTTAAGATAGCCAAGAAGACAGGAATTTTCCCATGTGACGATATTAAGAAAGAAACTGTTTCTGTGATCAGAAAAATGCTGGAAAACAGACCCAGTAAAAAAACAATCGGCTATAGTATTTATTTTACAAAAAAAGAGACAAAAGATAAAGAAATTGAAGCAAGAAAAAATCTCGATGCCATATTCTTAAAAATAAAAAAAGAAGATCTTGCTGATTTTTCCATAAGAACCATATTCCCCGACCCGGACAAAACAGAACTTTCCAGCGCTTCAGTTTTTAATAACAAGCTGACCAATCCAAATAAAGGGATAGAGTTTAATATAATATTTTCCGGAAACAAAATCATACTTGGTCAAACTCTGATAGTGCAAGACGTTGATAGCTATTCGATGCGAGATTATGAAAAACCTGGACGTGATGCCAAAATCGGAATGATGCCTCCCAAGCTGGCGCAAATTATGATTAATCTTGCCAAAGCAAAAGAAGGGCAAATGATTTTTGATCCTTTCTGCGGCACCGGAACCATACTGCAAGAAGCACTTCTTAATGATTATAGAGTTATCGGGTCAGATGCCAACGGAGACCAGATAGAAAGATGCAAGAAGAATCTTAAATGGATTTCAGAAAAATACATTCTCACCTATCCCGAATATAAAGTTTTTCAGGCAAGCTTTAACGAAGCAATTAAAAAACTGAAACCGGATTCCGTAGACGCGATTGTAACCGAATCCACTCTGGGTCCGGTCTATAAAAAAGCCCCTGACACGACAGAAATCAAAAACAATTATGCCACGCTCAAAAAGCTTTATATCCGTTTTCTAAGCAACAGCAGAAATATATTAAAAAATAAAGCCAGAATCGTAATCACTCTTCCCGCCTACCAACTCAAGCCTAAAGAATACGTTTTTGGAGATTTCGTTGACAGTTTGGAAAAATTAGGTTATTCTATAGTGTGTCCGCTTGATAAAAGATTTGAGAGCGACGGCATACGGATCACAAAAAGGAATACCATCATTTATTCCCGACCAGAGCAGATTGTTGCTCGTGAAATCATAGTTTTTCAAAATAATAAGTAGTTAAGCGCAAATACAATGTCACATAAGAAAGCTGGTGGTACAGCGTCCAACCTAAAGGACAGTAAACCAAAGTATCTAGGTGTTAAAGTTTTCGGTAACCAATTTGTCAAAGACGGAGGCATTATCATCAAGCAAATCGGAAACAAATATCGACCGGGAGAAAATGTTAAAGAAGGCAAAGACCGAACTATTTTCTCGATTATGGATGGTTTCGTAAAATTCACTGAAAAACAAATCACTAATTTTGACGGCAGAAAGAAACGAGTCCAGTTTGTCAGTGTTGTAAAAGACAGAATTGCTACGCACCCCGAAAAGAAAGCTGGCAAATAATCGAATTTATATCACACATA
>CAZKLR010000004.1:11199-15828 GCA_964553695.1 uncultured Candidatus Saccharibacteria bacterium
TCAAACGCTTTGCCATAAGAATCATTTCCGCCAATTTTTTTCTGCTCTCTTGTCTCGAGATCAATCACAAACATCGCAAATTCCTCCTGATCCGGATTATTTAAAGCCGTTTCGTATACAATTTTTTTGCCATCCTTGGAAAAATAGGCATTCCCCGCCGCCCCATATTCTTGCGAAATTTCATAAGAATCCGACTTGCCGCTCTTAATATCATAGATATTTAAATATATATGCATTCCATCTCCTATATAAAATTTTTCAAAAGAAATCAGCCTGCCTTCATCCGGAGAAATATCTGAAACAAAACAATCCCAGCTGAATATTTTATTCAATAAACTCTTCTCTAAGTTCAGCTTATATATTTCCCTTGGACCGCCAAATAAGATATATCCGCCCATTCCGCGATTATCCACTCCAAAATAAATATTATTTTTAATCCTTTTAAATATTTCCACCTGGGAAGGTGTATCGGTTTTAATATCGCCTATTTTAGCTGAACCATTCCAAATCTCAAAATCATTAAAATTTTCGTTTGCTGCAATTTTTATCCCACTATCGTCCAATAATTCTTTTGACGCTGTATTCCTTGCCCTATCCTCATTCTCGTTTTTTACATCTGTTATATCTGGGCCGCTCCCCTTTTCAGCATAATCATAATTCTCCGCCGCTAAAAGATCACTTTCCAGATAATCTGCTTGATTTTTTTCAATAACAAAAAAGATGTAATCAAAGAAAGATAAAATCATCAGCATCAGGACAAACCAGCCTGCCATAGCGCGCCACTCATTAAATTTTCTTATATAATTTATCATTGTTCTTCAGAATTTGTTCAAACCCGATTTCAAAATATATTATATACCATTTTTCGGAAAATGCTAAACATTTCAATCCTGCTATTATTAAAAGCCCGATTGCGTAAATCGGGCCGTAAAGCTTTATTTCTTATCCTTTATGCTGGCTTTCATAAAAGCATCAAATACCGGATGCGGTTTCATAAAACGAGTCTTAAATTCAGGATGAAATTGCGTACCGAGCAAGAACGGGTGCTCGCTCTTGGGCAACTCTGCAATTTCCATCAGTTTACCATCCGGGGATTTTCCAGAAAAAACAATCCCGTGTTCTTCCAAAGTTTTTATATAATCAGGATTAACCTCCCATCGATGACGATGCCTTTCTGAAATAGATTTTGTCTTATAAGCATTAAAAGCTATTGTGCCAGCCTTCAACTCTGCCGGATAAGCCCCCAACCGCATCGTAGCGCCAAAGTTCTTTTCTCTGAGGTTCTTCTTTTGTTCCGGCATAATATCAATCACCGGATATTTGGTTTTTTGATCAATTTCCGTCGTGTTTGCGCCTTTCATCCCGCAAATATTCCGCGCAAATTCAATGCAGATTATTTGCATTCCGTAACAAATCCCCAAAAGAGGAATTTTATTTTTTCGCAAAAATTCTACTGCGCTGATTTTCCCCTCAATACCCCTTGAACCGAATCCGCCCGGAATAATAACCCCGTCCAATTCTTTAAGACGATTTATGCTCTTTGGATCTTCTTCAAATTCTTCCGAATTTATCCATTCTATTTGCGGCTTGAAGCCATTTGACCATGCCGCCTGCTTCACCGACTCAATAACTGAGATATACGAATCCGCCAAAACAAAACTGCCAGAATTAAAATATTTACCAACAATACCGATTTTTACTTTCTTCTCTATTTTGCGTATACGATCAACTTCTTTTCTCCATTCTTTCAGGTCATTTTTCTTAACCTTCATTTTAAAGGCTGCAAGAATTTTATCGGCCAACTTTTCATTGTCATAATTTACAGGTATCTCATATATGAAATTCACATCAGGAGAAGCGATTACATGGTCTTTAGGAACACTGCAAAACAAGGCAATTTTACTTTTACGCACTTCGTCAACAGGCACTTCACTGCGGCACAAAATAAAATCCGGCTGAATCCCCACAGAGTTAAGCGACCGAGCGGCGTATTGCGTCGGTTTGGTCTTCATTTCGCCAATCATATGCGGCACCGGCAAATAGCTCACTAAAAATATCAGAACGTCTTTAGGGCTTTCCGTTTTAAGCATTCTCGCCGCTTCCAGAAAAAGAACATTTTGATATTCACCCACAGTACCGCCAATTTCAATCAGGACAAAATCCGCCTTCGTAGCCTCCGCTGCTTTTTTGATACGCGAAATAACTTCCAAAGGAATATCAGGCACCACTTCAACGTTCTTGCCGTTATATTCCAAATTTCTTTCACGATTTATCACTGAGAGATACACTCTTCCGGTAGTCATATAATTCCCTGACAAGATATCCGTATCCAAGAATCTTTCGTAATTGCCCAAGTCCTGATCCGTTTCCAATCCATCGTTTGTTACAAAGACCTCCCCATGTTCAGTCGGAGTCATTGTGCCGGCATCAACGTTAATATAAGGATCGATTTTAATTGCAGTCACTTTATAACCCTTGCTCTGCAAAATTTTACCGATGGAAGAAGTCGCGACTCCTTTACCGATTCCCGACATTACTCCTCCGGTTACGAAGATAAACCTTGTTCTTGCCATATTATTGATTATTTATTTATAAATTACTAAAAACCAAAATAAAAAAATGGGGATAAAAACCCCACTTATTATTCAGCCTCTACTGTAACCCCTATGTTCGCTTCCAGTCCATGTTCGAGATTTAATATAACCTCGAATTCTCCCAGCTCTTTTATAGGTTCGCCTATGACTATTTTATTTTTGTCGATCTCGAAACCTTTAGCCTTAAGCGCGTCAGCAATTTCTTCCGACTTCACAGCAGCGTAAAGCTTCTTGGAAGAATCTGCTTTAGCTTTAACAACTACCGCAACTCCTTGCATTTTAGCGGCTAATTCTTTGGCCTGCTCAAATTCTTGGCGGGCATTCTCGGCTCTTTCCGCCTGCATTGCTTCGGCTTTTTTGACAATACTTTCAGTTGCAACTTTAGCATATCCGCCGGGGATAAGAAAATTCTTGGCATAACCACCGCTTACTTCTTTCACGTCGCCAGTATGACCCAAATTTTGAACATCCTTTATAAGAATGACTTTCATAGCTTTATATTAATTTTTATAACATCAAATACTACCCTTCAGTACTCTACTAAACAGTTTATACGATTTCCATAAATAAATCAACACCAGTACTGTAAACAAAC
This sequence comes from uncultured Candidatus Saccharibacteria bacterium, assembly GCA_964553695.1. Lineage (GTDB taxonomy): Bacteria > Patescibacteriota > Minisyncoccia > JAHIHE01 > JAGLIN01 > STD2-77. The sequence continues at coordinate 14,389 of CAZKLR010000004.1, forward strand.
TTTATCCCAATTTATCTTTGTCCTTTTCAAATATTATTTTTTCAACATTTCTAAAGCTTTATCCAGCTGAGGATCTTTGCCGGCTTTATAATCATCTATACTGTATTCAACTTCCACGTCCGGTTTTATTCCATCTTTATTAATATTGTTTCCATTCGGCGTCAGCCACTTGGCAACTGTAATTTTCAGCGCCGAACCGTCTTTCAGTTCGGATATTCCCTGCACCAACCCTTTACCGAAAGTAGTCTTTCCGACAAGTGTGGCAAGTTGATAATCTTTCAAAGCTCCGGCTAAAATCTCAGACGCACTGGCACTCCCTTCGTTTATAAGCACCACTATAGGGATATTTTCAAATCTTTTTCCTCCGACCGCTTTATATGCTTTCTTTGTATCTCCCGATTCTTCAAACACTACCGCCTGCCCCTCATTAATAAATCTACTTGCGACGTCTACCACCACATCCAAATACCCTCCCGGATTATTTCTCAAATCCAAAACAATACCTTTTGGATCCTGCGCCAATATATCCCCTATTTCTTTGTCTAATTCCTCTGCCGTGTCTTGCTTGAATTGTCTAATTTCTACATAAGCAATCTGGCCATCTTTCATTTCCCATTTGACAGTCTTGTCCACAATAGTTGCCCTCACTATTTCAAACGGCATCATTTCACCATTTCTGTCGATAAGGATTTTAACAGTAGTGCCTTCTTCTCCTCTGATCAAATCCACCAATTCATCCACACTAAGCCCTTCGGAACTTTTATCATCAACTTGCACAATTTTATCGCCAGCCATAATTCCCGCCTTCTCTGCAGGACTGTCTTTAAGCGGAGCAATAACAGTCATCGCGTTATCTCTATAGCCTATTTCAGCCCCTATTCCTCCAAAAATTCCCTTCATATCCTCATTAAGAGATGCGTTTTCCTCAGGAGTAAGAAAAGTTGAATAAGGATCTCCCAACGAATCAACCATTCCTGCAATTGCGCCATAAACCATCTTCTGCCTATCTAAAGGTTCGATAGTATAGTTTTTCTCAATCAAATCCCAGGCATCCCAAAAAATTCCAAAATCCACTTTTTCTTCAACTGAAGTCTTATCACCTTTAACCAACCCCAACAAATCTTCGCTGCTGCTGGGAATAGCATTTCTTCCATAATAAAAGCCAAAACTAAAAGAAGAAATAATTAACACTGCCGCTGCTGCTAAATTTTTCGTATTTGTTTTCATCTAATTTTTATAATTATTTTATTGCTGTGTTTCGTTACCAAAAATATCTCTGCAAGTCTCATGAATTTTATCATATGTACCGCCTTCCGGCAAAAGAATATAGGCCCCACCCGAAGAATGGCTTTGATACAAAAGCCCTTTCTCACTTGTATCGAAAACTTTCTGTTTTATATTAGAAGCGCTTACATTCCTAAAAAGTTCGGCAAGCTCTTT
>CAZKLR010000004.1:15928-22632 GCA_964553695.1 uncultured Candidatus Saccharibacteria bacterium
CAATATATTTCTTAGCCTAAAAATAGAGTGCTTCTTCTTTTTCTTTTTTCTGACACCTTCCAAAGTTGTCAATTCAGCATTCTCCGATTCTCGAATTTTACGCACATTGAATTCTCCCTCTGATTCATAATTTACCATATATGTAAAACTTTAGATAATAAAACGTAATTTCATAATACTATAAAAAAAACAAAAAATCAAAACGAAAACCGCGCTTTAATTTTGAAATTTTACTGCGCTTTATAAGCGGAAATAACTGAGATTTCCTTGTCTTCCAGTTCTTCCAGTTTAAACAAAACTCCGAGAATAATTACAATAAACATTAAAACTTTATCATTAATGATGACAACGTCAAACATTCCATAAGTACAAATCCATATAAAAGAAATCAGAAAGGCGAAGGCCAGAATCCTAAATTCCCGTTCTTTGAATGTCTGAGAAAAACTAAAAAGCTTTTCAAAAATTTTCCACAACAGCCAGATAAAAATTATCATTCCGACGATTCCCGTTTCAACAGCAACATCCAAATAAATATTGTGTGCCGAAGCCCCCATTTTGGAAGTTGATATTTTTTCGCTTAAAGCGAGCGGGAAATTCCCCATTCCGATTCCAAGAACAGGATGTTTAATGACGGAAGAGAAAGAATCTTGCCAAATTTCCCAGCGCCCCTTGTTTGAAGTTTCGTCCATATCGGAGATTGACCACGTTCTTTGCAACAATGCGCTTTTCCTTTCCCCACTGATTGTTCTCCCCTCGCGCCAAAGTTGAGTGTCTTGGTTTATGTTCAAGACAAAGGCTGCAATCGGAACCATAACAACAAATAGCAATGTTGTTTTCAGAACCGCTGAATACATTTTTTTATTCTCAGCATAATCTTTTGCAGGCGCAAGCTTCAGCCTTGAAGGCAATTTTTTAAAACAAAAGAAGCATAAAGCTGCCGCCAGTCCTCCCGCCCAGCCTACCCAAGCGCCGCGAGAACCGGAAAAAAATATCGCCAAGAAAAACAATGCCAGAATTGAAAAATAAATTCTTTTGCTGCTGCTCTGCTTGGCTAGATAAAGATAAAAAAGGGCCAGCGGAATAAAAATCACCATAAGCATAGAAAAAGAATGCGAATCAGGCATAACGGAAAACATTCTGAGAGTTGGAGGAACATCGCCGGTTGAATCATAATAAGAAAACCAAGTATTGCTATAGCTTAAAAGAATCATTGTTCTCAAGCCATAAAAAGCCTTTACCACATAATTATCCCAAAGCCCCCAAAAATCATAAAGATTGATAAAAAAAGTGGAAATTAACTGAACATATCCGACCGCCATAATAAATACTCCGGAAAGAAAAGTTGATCTTAAAATTTTCTGCACATCATCCTTGCTTCTAACTGCCCAAAAGACTATCGAAAAAAGCATAATGATACTTCCCAAAAAAATCATTTTCTTAATTCCCGCACCGAAACTCTGAGCAAAAACCAGGGAGAGCAAGCTTACTATACCAAACAGCAAAGCCGGATAAAAAATTCCATAATAGTTTGACACCTTTATTTTAGCAGCAAAATTTCTAATATCTGAAATAATTTTATTTTTCTTGTCTCCAAAAGTTGATCCTCCGTCCCGCAAAACCGAAATAATTTCAAATTTCTGAAGTATGGCTTTAAATGTCAAAACAAGCAGCGCAATCCTCCATATGCTCATCGCCTCTGATAAAAAATTAGCAGGCATAGCAACAAAAATCGGAATGGAAAAAATGTAAAATTGCAAAGCCTCCACATTATCCAGCTTCCAAATTCCAATCAGCAAAATCAGCAGAGAGACATATGCGAAACTTTCAGGCACTGCTCCCAAAATCAGAAGTAAAGCCGACAAAAATTCCAATAGCCAGAAAATTGTTACTTTTTTCATAAATTATCTCGTTAAACTTTTTATAATTTCTTTTATGGTCAGTTCCGCCGTATTTCGCCAGCTAAATCTGCCAATATTTTCTTTGCCTTTAGAAATCAGAGATGCGCGGTAGCTATCATCCTGCAGAACTTTTTGAAAACTTTGGAAAATAAAATCTGCCTCGTTTTTCTCCACAAATTCCACTGAATCCCTTGCGACTTCCACCAATGAAGTATTTCGGCTGGTAATAACAGGTTTTTCGAAAAACTGCGCTTCAACTATCGGCAAACCAAATCCTTCGTAATCCGAAAGATAAATTACCGCCGCACAACCGTCATAAAGCGCCATCAACTCATCTTCTTCCAAAAAATCCAAGTGAATGATTTTTTTCCCGCCAAATTGCCGATTTATCCTGTTTATATTGTCATCTATGTCAACGAAAGGAAATGTTTTGTTCTTGCCCACAACACACAATTGAAAACTGCCATCAATCTCAAGAAATTTCTCAAAAGCATCAACGATTTCAACGACATGTCTTCTTGTAAATATTGTTCCGACGCAAAAAACAAACTTAGATAGACCATATTTTGCCTTGGCTTTTTCAATCTTTTCCGCATCCTCTTCCCTGCGAAAACTGCTATCGGGAGCAAGCGGAGTCACGATAATTTTCTGAGAAGAAAGCCCGTAATATTTCATAACCTCGGCCTTGCTATAGTTTGAAACCGTAAAAATAATATCGGCCCTGCGCGCAGAAATTTTAGAAAGCGTCTTCAAAATAAATTGGCTTTTGCGATCAAACCATTCCGGATGCGCTTCATAAGAAATATCGTGAAGCACGATTGCGGATTTAACTGGACAAAAAAAAGGCTGCAAATAAAAAGGCGAAAAGAAAAAATCAGCCCTATCCCTGCTAATACTATAGGGCAGAAGAAAATGTTGAAAGAAAAAATTGCTGGAAAACCCAAAAGGATTTTCAAGCTTCTTTAACTTAAAATTACTGCTCTTCAAAAAATCCAATTGTGGAATGTCGTCTTTAAAATAAAGTACAAATTCCGAATCCGGCCGATCGCTCCAGATTTTTAATATATTTTCCAAATACCTCCCTACTCCCGTCTTATTTCCCTCCAAACTGCGAGCATCAATGGCTATTTTCATAAGGATGGTTTTAAAAACATTACTAGGTTATTTTAGAAAAAATATAAGCTAAAGTCAAACATCTTCCTAGGCCTTAAAAATAGAGGGAAATTTACATTTTAAGTTTCTCTCTTTCAAAATATTATGCATTTTAGATTATTTAAAAAATAGTTAGCAGAAATCGCCCAAAACAAAAAATCCCAACTGCACCTTTCAGTAGAGTTGAGATTTCTTGTTTTAAAACATTTATTTTACAGCGTCTTTTAGACTCTTTCCGGCTTTGAACTTTGGAACAGTCATAGCAGGAATTTGAATCTTCTGACCAGGGTTTTGTGGATTAACACCTGTTCTAGCAGCTCTCTTGCTGACATCGAAAGTTCCAAAACCAGTCAAAGCAACTTTTTCACCGTCAGTCAAAGCGTTGGTGATAGTTTCGATTATAGCGTTAAGAGTTCTTTCAACGTCCTTCTTTGAAGCATCAGTTTTAGAAGCAACGCTATCGATCAATTCATCTTTTGTCATGTCTACACCTCCCTTCCCTTTAAATTGATTAAGCACCAAATAAAATGCTATCTATAAATTTCTTAAGTTCAAAATCATTTTTCTAAAGGCATTATAACAAATGGCTAAAATAAGGCAAGTTTTTAATCTTCGATTAAAATTCTCTCTTGCACTCTTTCTATTTTCTTCGCTTTTCCATTTTTTTCATTAATTTCTATTATTACACCTTGCAGTATAACTTTATTATCTTCCGCCAATTTATATTTGAAAGGAGCATTATTGGTAAACTGTTCCAGTACAGCTTGCGCTTCACATCCTAAAATAGAATCTTCGACACCCACCATACCGGCATCTGTGATATAAGCCGTGCTGCTGACTATTTCTTCGTCTGCGGTCTGAACATGCGTATGCGTTCCGATGATTGCCGATACGCGGCCGGAAAGATATCTCTCCATCGCTTTCTTCTCGCTGGTAGTTTCGGCATGAAAATCCAGAATAATTATCTGTGCCTTTATTTCCTTTTGATTTTCTTCCAAGATCTTGTCGACAATTTCAAAAGGAGAAATTAATTCCTTGTCTATGAACACTCTGCCCATCAGATTTATTACCAAAATTTTTATACCTTTCGATTCAAACACTTTTCGGTTTAAACGAAAATCCAATCCGGGCAAATTAGCAGGACAGACAAAATCCAAATCACCTTTTTTAAGCATATCAAAAGCCTGAGAATGATCCCAGGCATGATCTCCGCAAGTTAGAAAGTCAACGCCAGACGCCAACATCTCTTCTGCGGTTTTTCTAGTAACCCCTCTTCCGTGCGCAAGATTATCGCTATTGGCAATTACCAAGTCCACTCCCAGCTTCTTCTTTTTCTTAGCAACAAATTGAGCAACGGCTTTTCTCGCCGGTTTTCCCACCATATCTCCTAGAAATAATATTTTCATAAAGTTATAGTGAAAAATAAATGTTATCGGGCATATTCCACAGCTCTTGTCTCGCGGATAACATGGACTTTTATCTCTCCCGGATAGTTCAATGTTTCCTCAATTTGATCGGCAATCTTTCTGGAAAGCTTCATTGCACCCAAATCATCCACCTTTTCCGGAGTAACAAATACGCGAACTTCTCTTCCTGCTTGGATAGCATAGCTTTTTTCAACTTCCTCGAATGAATTAGCGATATTTTCCAACTCCTCTAACCGCTTAATGTAGTTTTCCAAAGTATCTTTTCTCGCTCCTGGCCTGGAAGCAGAAATTGCATCTGCGACTTTAATAATAACCGCCTCCGTACTTTCATAAGGGAAATCCTCGTGATGAGACTTCATGGCAACAATAATATCCTCAGAAACTCCAAACTTTTTCAAAATATTCATTCCTATTTCAACATGGGTTCCTTGAATCTCGTGATCTACGGCTTTTCCAATATCGTGCAGAAGCCCGGCTTTTTTGGCGACTGTTACATCAGCCCCCAATTCTGAAGCGATCGAAGCTGACAATCTTGCCACCTCGACAGAATGCAAAAGCACATTTTGGCCATAACTGGTTCGATACTTCAATCTTCCTATGAGATGCACTAATTTGGGATCAAAACCAACAATTCCCAAATCCGCAACCGCAACTTCTCCAGCCTCTTTCACGGAATCTATAATTTCTTTCTTTGTTTCTTCAACTATCTCTTCGATTCTTGCCGGATGTATTCTTCCATCAGCAATCAATTTTTCCAAAGAGATTTTGGCAACTTGCCTTCTGATCGGATCAAAACCGGAAATGATAATAGTTTCAGGAGTGTCGTCAATAATAACTTCAACGCCCGTCAATTGTTCCAAAGTCCTTATATTCCTTCCTTCGCGGCCAATAATCCTTCCTTTCATTTCATCACTGGGAATGTCCACTGTGGAAGTAGTAGTCTCGGCAGTATGAGTGCCGGAATATTTCTGAATCGCCTGAACAATAATATTGTTTGCTTTTTTGTTTAGCTCTTCCAGTCCTTCAGTTTCTAAGTGCTTCACTCTTTTCATTATTTCTTCCTGATGCATTTTTTCCACCCTGTCAATAATGATGGCTTTTGCGCGCTCCTGATCAAGATCGGCAATTTTCTGCAATTTTTCCAATTGTTCAATTTTGATCTTTTCAACTTCCTCTTTTATTCCCATAATCTGTTTGCTTTTGTCCTGCAAGACTTCTTTTTGCTTTTCCAGTTCAGAAGACTTCTTATCCAGCACATCTTCTTTGTTGGCAAGCCTTTCTTCGTTCCTGGCAATCTGTCTCGTTCTCTCACTTTCATCCGCCTTCGCGTCTTCCAAAATTTTTACTGCTTTATTTTGTGCCTCCAAAACAATTTCTGCAGCCTTATCTTTGGCCTCTGTAAAAATTCTACCCACTTTTGCCTCAGCGCTTTCAACTTGTTTTTTGGCAAAAAATTGCCTTCCAAAATAACCCGCAACTGCTCCCAAGGCAAGAGCTAGTATGGGAATTAAAGCACTTATTATATCCATTTTTTTCTCCTAATTCCAGTTAGAGGAGAACTTTGTTTGTGTGCCAAATATGCTGTTTAAATTAAGTAATGGCTCTTTTCGCTTTAAACACTAAAAAACAACTCTCTTTCCATCAAGAGTTTTCTTGAAATTTTGCTTAAAATCGAGTTTTTGTGAAAAATCCTTAATTTTTAAGAATAGACAAAGCATATTTTTACCATCTCTACAATATAAAACGCACCCACTAGTTCCGCTAACCGAAAGATTAATTTACTTAATACAAGTTAATACTAACAGAAGGATAATCCATTGTCAAAAACATTTTGCCTGAATATTATATATAAATTTTTATTCAATATATAAAGAAATATAAATATAGTGCCAGGATTGCCACGCTGCGCTCGCAATGACACGATAAAATTACGGAGTAGCGCAATCATTGTTTACTTGCACAATGTTTTACCCGGAGTAGCGGGATTTATCCCGCGCTGCTATCCCAAGTAGGAAGTCTATGTTTGAAACATAAATACCAAATACGCGCAGACTAAAGTCTGCTACTCCGCGAAATATAACGTTGTGTCTCTCGGAGTAGCGCAATTCATTGCACGTCTGCACCCAACAAAATATTTTACTCGATATATCAAGACTTATTCCCCAAATTACACCCGGAGTAGCAGGATTTATCCCGCGCTGCTGTCATTGCTGATTAAAAAGTATTG
>CAZKLR010000005.1:0-13851 GCA_964553695.1 uncultured Candidatus Saccharibacteria bacterium
TAAAAAAGCTCATACCTACCACTGATATCTTCAACAGCTATAATGACAAGACAGAGGATATCCAAATCATTTCCCAATTTGAAATGGGTTATTATCCTTTATCTAATTTAATCAAGCGAAACGATTCTGATGATATCTATTTCATAGAAGACAATACCAAAAAACATATACCTAGCCCTACCATATTCAACCAATACCATCTCAACTGGAACCACATTATGACCGTTAACCAAACCGAGTTTGACTATTATATCAATGGGGGAGAACTAAGATAGAAAACCACATCTGGGAGCAGCGAACTTTAGTTATTTATAGTGTCATTGCGAGCGTAAACGTGGCAATCCCGGTTTAAAGAATATGGAGTAGCTAACTTTAGTTCGCGCGGTTATCCCAAGCCAAACAATACTTTTTATTCGCTATGACAGCCGCGCGCAATGAATTGCGCTACTTCGATAGACACGAAGTTACATTTCGCGGAGTAGCAGACTTTAGTCTGCGCTGCTGTCCTAAATAAATAATACGTTTTAATCTGCAATGATAAACGTGATAGCGCCATTGCTCGGATAATGGCAAAAAATATATTCTATGCTAAAATAAAAAGTTCAGTGATGGACTTTTTATTTTTTAGGAATAAAATTTAGATATGGCATTATACGATATAAAAGTTAAGGAAGCGGTTAGGGAATTTCCAGATTCTCCCGGGGTTTATATTATGCGGAACGGGAATAAAGAAATCATCTATATCGGCAAGGCAACTTCTCTCAGAAAAAGAGTGGGGTCGTATTTTAATCGCACTTTAAATGCCAAAACAGAGAGTCTTGTGGCTGAAGTGCATACTATTGATTTTCGGACTACTGACAGCTCAATGGAAGCGCTTATTCTGGAGGCTAATCTTATCAAGCTTTATAAACCTTATTATAATATAAAGCTGAAGGATGACAAATATTTCGTTAATATTATAATTACTGACGAGAAGTTTCCGCGCGTTCTAATTATGCGCGCAACGGACGAGAAAAAAAATAAAGCTAAAAATATTTACGGACCTTACACAAGCAAACGGGATGCCGGGAAAGTTGTTGACTTGCTGGTTAAAATTTTTTGCCGCAATTATAATGAGCTAAATCCGTATTCTACCAGAAATCTTTATTTGCAATATTATATGAAAGGCTATGCTTCAGGCAAGACGGGGTCAATAACCGAGATTGATTATTCTAAAATTATTTCTTATATTAAAACTTTTTTAGAAGGTAAAAAAGCGAGCGTTATAAAGAAAATGGAGTTTGAAATGAAATCTGCCGCAGTGAAAAATGATTTTGAGAAAGCGGCTAAAATTCGCGATCAGGTTTTTGCACTCAAGCATATACGAGATACGGCTTTTATAAGCCGGAAAGATTTGCTTTTGGAAGATAACAGGGGAATTTTTGAAAGGATTGAAGGTTATGATATTTCTAATATTTCCGGTACCGATGCCGTGGGTTCTATGGTGGTATTTCGCTATGGCAAACCGGATAAAGACGAATATCGCAAATTCAAAATAAAAACGGTTAAAGGCGCTAATGATGTTGCGATGATGAGCGAAGTGCTGGATAGGCGATTTGGAAATAATCATGATTGGCAGCTGCCATCCGTTATTGTGATGGACGGAGGAATTACCCAGACTAATATTGCCAAGTCTGTTTTGAAAAAATTGGGCCTGGAAATTCCAATCGTGGGTATTGCCAAAGGTCCGGATCGCAAAGGCGAAAAACTTTTTTTCTCCGCTCCAAAAGATTTTATTTTCCCTGACGTAGAGCTTATAAAGAAAGTTCGGGATGAGGCCCATCGTTTTGCCATTACCTATCATCGCAAGTTGCGGAGCGATAAAATAAAAAAGCTAAGAAAGTTTGAAAAATAATTTTGATATATGCTGCCATATTTTATGTTAAATGAGGTGTCTATAGGCGGAATAACTGTGCAAGTTTGGGGTCTTTTTGTTGCCTTGGGTTTTTTAGCGGCTCTTATTTTTTCTCTAAAAGAAGCGCGAAAAGAGCAGATAAATGAAGAAATTATTTGGGATGTGATGATACTAGCGCTTTTGGGAATGATTGCAGGCGGCAGGATATTCTATTTACTGGCTTATTCTGAAAATGGTTATGAACCTTGGTTTAATGTTCATAGCGGATTTTCGCTGGCAGGCGGGGCGATTGCTGCGGGGATTATGGTGTTTTTGTATCTTAAACGAAAAAAAAGTGATACGGTTAAGGTTTTTAATCTTTTAACTCCCGGATTTGTTATCGCTCTTATATTTGTGCGCATAGGCTGCTTTTTAATAAATGATCATATAGGGAGGCCAACGGCTCTTCCTTGGGGCATAATTTCCGTTGACGGCGTATTGCGGCATCCGGTTGTTCTTTACGAAATATTATTTTTAATTGGAATTCTGCCAATAATTTTAAAAGAAAGAAAAAACGAACAAAAGGGAATGGCGTTTCTTTTGTTTGCAAATCTTTATGCCGTTTTTCGATTTTTGGAAGATTTTTTGCGATGCGGCGATCTTTCTTTTTGTGAAAAGCGATTTATGTTTCTAACGGCGACACAATGGATTTTGCTGCTTTTTCTAGGCATTTGTTTTGGTTTTTATTTGAGTCGGAAGAGATCTAGTTATAAAAATAATTAGGAGAATTATGGCAAATTGCGATTTTTACCATTTTAGTCTAAGATAGAAGCATGATTATCAGGTTATCTTTTGTTTGTTTGATTCTGTAATAAGATAAAATATTTTGTTATGTTTTTAATTTTTGATACTGAAACTACCGGTCTTCCCAAGGATTGGAACGCTCCTGTGGAAAATATTGATAATTGGCCCAGACTGGTCCAGCTCGCTTGGCTTTTGTACGATAAAAAAGAAAATAAAATTGCGCAAGGAAATCGGATTATCAAGCCTGAAGGTTTTACAATTCCGGAGGAATCAGCAAAAGTGCATGGAATAAATACCGAAAGGGCTTTAAAAGAAGGGATAAGCCTTATAAATGCGCTGGAAGAGTTTGAGGAAGATATGGCAAGGGCTGATTTTTTGGTAGCGCATAATATGAATTTTGATGAAAAAATAGTAGGAGCGGAATTCCTGCGAAACAACATCAAGAATGACTTTTTCCAGAAAAAAAGGATTTGTACAATGATTTCTTCAATAGATTTTTGCCAAATACCGGGCTCGAACTCTGGCGGATATAAATGGCCGCGTTTATCCGAACTTCACATCAAGCTTTTTGGGAAAGATTTTGAGGATGCCCATGATGCCTTTGTCGATACTTCTGCTTGCGCCCGCTGTTTTTTTGAGCTGAAAAAGAATAAGATAATAGATTTGCCGGAAGATGGAGGTGCTGTACAGAGTTTCGTTCAGGGAAGTTTATTTTAATATAATAAGAGATTGAGAAAAAGGAGCGTTGATTGTTTGTTAGTTTTTGTGGTAAAATTTACTTTAAAGAAGCGGGTTTGGTTTATAATACTTAAGAATATAAATAGAGAAAATGATTATTAAAGATAACGTTGAGAATATCAGAAAGTGTCTTTGCGGGAAGTGTTCAAGCCATAATAAGACCATGAAGGAAAGGATGCTCATACTTTTTTGTGCAAGAGGCAAGGCTCCTTGCGAAGTTCAGCGGCATGGTTGCTTGTGTCCTAATTGCCAGATTGCAAAGGAAAATGGCATGAATGGAGTTCGCTATTGCGAAAAAGGTGCAGTTGAGGATTAAAATCTTGTATATATACTTTTCATAATAATTTACTCAATTTATTTATGACGATAAACAAAAAACAAATTGCAATGATAATAATTGCAGTACTGGTTTTGATTTTAATTATTGCCAGTTATAACACAAAAAGTACCATTTTTGGAGTTCGTCCGAATGCCCATACAAATACCGTGATTACAAAAAGCGATGATTTGCGAATTGAAATTCTGAAGGAAGGAATCGGAGATCAGAAAGTTAAAGCAGGAGATACTCTTCTTGTTAATTATATCGGCAGTCTTGAAGATGGGACCACTTTTGATTCCAGTTACGAAAGGGATACGCCCTATTCATTTCGTATTGGCTTTGGAAACGTGATAAAGGGGTGGGATGAGGGGCTTATCGGAATGAGAGTTGGAGAAAAGCGAAAACTGACCATCGGTTCAAGCTTGGCTTATGGCGACTCGGGAAGGTCGAGCATTCCCGGCGGGGCAACTTTGATTTTTGAAGTTGACCTTTTGTCCATACAGGAAAATTGATATTTTTAATGTCGTGATTGATTAAAAGCTTTAGCTATGAGAAATCAGGAAGGCCTGTTTTTGGTTCAAAAAAAGAAATGAAAGAATAACTACGATAAAGCGTATATACAAATGAATTATATTAACTATTAATATAAAAATATGGAAAACATAGAAGAGAAAAAAGATGCAGAAAACACAGAACAAACATTGAATACGGAAAGTGATTTGCAGGAAAATGAATTCAGTATCGCAGAAAATAATAAAGAGAGCCAGGCTTTTTCTCCCGAAGCTGAACCAAAAGCTGATGTAAAAAATAATAAAAAAGCAAAAGGCCGCCGTGTTTGGTCAAAAATATTTCTGGCTATGGTATTTCTGTGCTTGAACGCATTGTTTGTTTATTTTTCCGTAGATTATCTTTTGAAAAACCAATATGCGAGTACTGGGATTAAAAATATCCAGCCAATACAAGTGGTTGATGAGCAGTCGCAAGTTATCGATGTCGCCAAAAATGCTTCGCCGGCCGTAGTGAGTATTATTGCTACGGCTGAAGTGCCAAAATATGAAACTTATTACAGGGATTTTTACAATTTTCAGATTCCATCGCAAGTGCAGAACGGGACCGAAGAGAAACAAATCGGGGCAGGCAGCGGTTTTATAGTGTCTGAAGACGGTTATATAATTACTAACAAACACGTTGTGGAGGAAGAAGGCGCCAAATACACCGTAATTCTAAAAAATGAGCAGAATGAAGATGAAAAGATAGAAGCAACTATAATTGCGCGTGATCCTAATAATGATATTGCCATTTTAAAAATAGACAAAACCGGTCTGCCATTCTTGAATTTGGGAGATTCAAACGAATTGAATATCGGTCAAACTACCGTTGCGATCGGATATGCCTTGGGTGAATTCGATAATACCGTTAGTAAGGGTATTATTTCCGGTCTTAATCGTTCCATTTCTGCTTCCAGTTCTTATTCGGGAGTGGAGAATTTGGAAGGCTTAATACAGACTGATGCGGCAGTAAACCCTGGAAATTCAGGCGGACCTCTTTTGGATATAGCAGGTAATGTGATAGGAATCAATGTCGCAATGGCAGATGCGCAGAGCATAGGTTTTGCCATTCCTATTAATGAGGCAAAGTCTGCTTATGAAGAGGCTAAGACCTCCGGAACTATAAAAAAGGAAAGTAAGGCATTTTTGGGGGTCAGATATGTTAATATAGACTCTACAGTACAGAAAGCGAATAATCTTCCTTATAATTACGGAGCGATTATCGCGCGCGGGGAGGAGATTGCCGATTTGGCTATTGTTCCCGGTTCACCGGCGGATAAGGCCGGTCTTGCAGAAAACGATATTATTTTGGAGGTAAATGGAACAAAGGTGGACGATGATAATCCTCTTGCCAAACTTGTTGGAAAGTATAAGCCGGGAGATGAAATCAAGCTGAAAATTTATCACAAAGGAGAGGAGAAGGAAGTATCGTTAAAACTTGAAGAGAGCAAATAATTTCAGAGAAAAAAACAAGGTTTTTACACTTTGTTTTTCTATTTTAAGAAAAATGAAATTGTTGTATAATAAAAGCAATAGGATTGTGTAAACAAAATAAAATATTCTTATGGATAAAAAAGAAGATGTGATTGCCAGGATTAAGGAGTCGGGATTGACCGGAAGGGGCGGCGCCGGATTTCCAACTGGAATCAAATGGGAAATGGTCAAGAAACAGGAGGCGAAGAAGAAGTATATAATTTGCAACGGTTCCGAGGGTGAACCTGGAGTTTTTAAGGATTTATATCTTTTGGAGAATTATCCCGAGGTGGTAGTTGAAGGAATTAAGATTGCGCTTGAGACTATTGATAACAGTACTGCCTATTTTTATCTTAACAAAGAATATTATAAAAAATTTAAAATTAAGCTGGAAACTCTTTGCAAGGGGATGCCTGTTGTGGTTTTTGAAAAACATTGGGGATATTTGGGAGGAGAAGAGACTGCGGCATGCGAAGTTATCGAAGGCAAGAGGCCGATTGTCCGAAAGAAACCGCCTTTTCCGGGAGAGGCCGGTTTATGGGGCTTTCCGACTCTTATCAATAATATTGAAACCTTCTATCATGTCGCAAAAATTATGAAGGGTGAATATAAAAATACGAAATTTTTCTGCATAAGCGGTGCGGTGAAAGAAAAATGCGTACGGGAATTCCCGGCAGATTACACTATCCGGCAGGTTTTGGAAGAATCGGGCAATTTCCCTGATTTTGATTTCTTTGTCCAGGTTGGCGGCGGTGCGACGGGTGAAATTATGCTTCCGACAGAATTGGATCAGCCGGTAAAAGGAACATCTGCCATTATCGTTTTTGATAAAGCGAAGACTGATCTTTATGAACTTATGCAAAGCTGGGCGGACTTTTTTATGGTTGAAAATTGCGATAAATGCGTTCCTTGCCGCGAAGGAGCGTACAGAATTTCAGAGATGATCAAATCAAAGAAATTGGACCGTGAATTTTTGGATGATTTGTTCTTTGTTTTGGAAAATACCAGTTTTTGCACTTTAGGGAAAAGTGTTGCGGTTCCTTTTAGAAGTTTAATAAATAAAGTACTTTGATGGAAAATAAAAATAAAATTATTCTAACCATAGACGGAAAGAGGATTGAAGCGGAAGAAGGACAGACGATTTTGGAAGTTGCAAAACAGAATGGTATTTTTATTCCTACCCTCTGCCAGCATTCCGATCTTAAAAATAAAGCAAGCTGCCGAATGTGCGTTGTGTCAATCAAGGATAAAAAAGGGTTGTTTACCGCCTGTTCAACTAAAGCTGAAAATGGAATGGAAATTTTGACCGATTCTCCGGACATTCTGCGGGCAAGACAAACAAATTTGGAGCTTATTTTTGTACAGCATAAGGAAGAGTGCGGAGACTGCATAGTGAGCCATAATTGCAGGCTTTTGGAATACGCAAAAAAGTTTAATGTAAAAATAAATCGTCTTGAAGATCGCAAGAAAAATTATCCCGTTTATCAGTTTGGTCCGTCGCTTATTTTTGACAGTTCAAAATGCATTGATTGCGGAAATTGCACGGAAATGTGCCATAAGCAGGGGATTAATTTTCTGGAAAAAAGGCAAAAGGATACTTTCTATCAGGTGAAGCCTTGCAGGGAGGATAACAAAGATTGTATTTATTGCGGGCAGTGTATTGTCCACTGTCCGGTAGGCGCTTTCGAAGCCGTTGGGGAGTTTGAGAATATTGCAGATCCGCTGAAAGATAAAACAAAGAAAGTTATTTTTCAATATGCTCCAGCTATTCGAACAAGCATCGGCGAAGAATTCGGCACAGAGCCGGGAGAGAATATGCTAGGTCAGATGACGGCTGCTATCAGAAAACTCGGGGCGTATAAAGTTTTTGATACATCTGTTGCCGCAGACATAACAACTGTCGAAGAGGCAAAAGAACTGGTAAAGCGGATTAAAAACAAAGAAACGATGCCGATGTTCACTTCTTGCTGTCCGGCTTGGGTAAAGTACGTAGAGTTCTACAGGTCAGATTATATGCCCAATCTTACTACTGTTCGCTCCCCGCATATTATGATGGGAGGATTGATAAAAAGCTATTTTGCTGAAAAAGAAGGAATCGATCCTAAAGATATAATTGTGGTTTCGATTATGCCTTGCGTATCTAAAAAATATGAAATTACCCGCGAAGAACTGTGGCATGACGGCATTAAACCGGTGGATTATGTGCTTACTACCAGAGAATTGGCCAGGCTTTTTTATAACAATAAAATAGATTTGAAAAACATAGAACCGGAAGAGCCGGATGAAGCTCTAGGAATAGCAACCGGGGCAGGGGTGATTTATGGCGCTTCCGGAGGAGTTATGGAATCGGCGCTCAGAACTGCATATAAAGAAATTACAGGAAAAGAACTGGACAATATTGAATTTGAAAATGTGCGCGGAATGGAAGGAATGAAAAAAGCGGAAGTTGAGATAGACGGACAGACGGTGCGAGTGGCGGTTGTAAATGGAATTGCCAACGCTCAAAAGGTTCTTGCTGAACTGGGAGAGAAACCTCACCTGTATGATTATGTCGAGGTGATGGCTTGCCCGGGCGGATGTATAGGCGGCGGCGGACAGCCGGTTCCGACCGATAAGGATATCAGAAAAAAGAGGGCGGAAGGACTGTATCAAATTGATAAAAACAAAGAAATCCGTCTTGCCCATCAGAGTCCGATCGTCAAGAAAATGTACGAGGAATTTTTAAACCAAGAAGAAAACGTCCATAAATATTGCCACACTAAATATTTTAAAAAGAAAAGGGAAGTGGAAGTAAAAGAATAATTTATAATCATTAAAAGTATCAATATGCAAAAATTTAAAAATGAAAATTTATCGGCAGGAGCTGAAGACGTGGTTTTAGCCAAAGATGAAACTTTACAGAAAACAAGAAGTCGTTCACTCGCTTTGGCGCAGTTTGCCGTCCTTCTGTCTGTGGCGATTTTTGCTCCCGCTTTAAATATTCAGGCGGCCACAGGAACGCTGGTCAATGCCACTTTGTTTATTTCTGCGGTTCTCTTGGGTGTGCCGGCGGCAGTTTTAATTGGAATTATTCCAAGTGTTATTTCTTCCGTGACAGGTTTATTACCGGCAGCGATTTTGCCGATGGTGCCTTTTATAATTTTCTCAAATGTGATATTGGTCGTAGTTTTTGCAAAAGCCAGAAACAAGTCTTTTTTGGGAGGTGTGGCTGTTGCTAGCATCCTAAAATTTGCCTTTTTGTCTATCATAAGCTCTTTTGTCATTCACTTTTTTGTTGCGGAAAAGGTTGCCGCTAAGATTGCACTTATGATGAGCTGGCCGCAGCTTTTTACTGCACTTTCCGGCGGTATATTGGCGTATTTTGTTTTAAGCTTTATGAACAAGCTGGATAAATAATTTTTTGTAACCGCATCGAAATGGCTGAAATAATTGAAAAGAAAAAAAGAAAATATTTTTCAGAAAAATTTAGCATAGAGAAATGGGCTGAGCTGGAAGAAGTTTTAAAAGATATGTTGAGCGCACAAATTTTATCGGCGCAGGAGCTTGTTTCTTTTATAGAAAAATACGGGGAATTAAGCTCTCTTATTGAGGAACAGGAAGCTTGGAAAATTATAAGAACCACCCAGTATGCAGACAAACCCGAGTTTGCCAAAGAGCAGGCCGATTTTTATGAATTTATAGTAGCTCCTGCACAGCCTTATTTTTTCGAATTGGATAAAAAGATTTATAACAATGCTTTCTTCAAGCAGCTTCCTGAAAAGAAGTATGCCCACTTACGCAAACTTTTAAAGAATGAAATCGAAATCTTCAGGGAAGAAAATGTTTCTCTTATGATAAAAGAGAATGAGCTTGCTAATAAATACGGGGAAATATCTTCAAAACTAACTGTTAAATTTGAGGGGAAAGAAAGGACGTTGGAAGAAATGGACTTGATTTTGCAGGAGCAAGACCGTTCTCGAAGAGAAGCTGCTTGGCGGGAAATTTGGAAAAAGGTGACGGAAAATAGGGATGAGCTGGAGAAACTGTTTGATGATTTGAAATCTGTACGGCTAAAAATAGCCAGTAATGCGGGATTTAACAGTTATGCTGAGTATGCATATAAAGCTTTGGGCAAACTCGATTATACAATTGAAGACTCGTGCGGTTTTCATGATTCAATAAAAGAAGTGGTGGTGCCGGCAATCAGAGAAATAAATGAACAAAGAAAGAAAGCTTTAAAGATTGATGTTTTGCGTCCTTGGGATATGTTTGTCGATCTAGAAGGCGCAGCGCTGCAACCGTTTTCTGATGCAAAGGATTTATTGGCGGGTTCGCTGCGGATTCTACAGCGGATAGATCTGGATTTTTATGAAGAGATAAATTTGTTGTCTGAGAACGGGTTTTTGGATCTTGATAATCGCAAAGGCAAAGCTCCGGGGGGATATAACTGCAGCCTGAGTGAAACCGGGGCATCTTTTATTTTTATGAATGCGGTGGGAAGACATTTGGATGTTCAGACTTTTCTTCATGAGTCAGGGCATGCTTTACACGCTTCTGCAATCAAGGACGAGCCAATTGTCCAATATCGCAATCCGCCTCATGAAATCAGCGAGGTGGCATCAATGTCGATGGAGTTTTTTATTCTGGATTATCTGGATGAATTTTATCAAAATAATCAAGATGTTATAAAGGCAAAAAAAGAGCATCTGGAAAGTGCCCTTATGGTTTTTCCGAATGTTGCGGTGATTGATGCTTTCCAAAACTGGATTTATTCAAATCCTGAATGCTCAAAAGAGGAAAGAGGTAAAAAGTTTGCTGAATTAAAAGAAGAATATAATGCGGGCGTGGATTGGTCCGGATTGGAAACTGAAAAAGAAATTGGCTGGCTGAGGGTGATGCATATTTTTGAAGTACCTTTCTATTATTTGGAATATGCAATTTGCCAGCTTGGCGCCATTTCTTTATATAAAAAATTTAAGGAAAATCCGGCGCGGGCGATTGAGAATTATAAAAAATTTATGAAAATCGGCTACAGTAAATCGGTGCCGGAAGTTTATGCCGTGGCGGGAATAAAATTTGATTTTTCAAAGCAATATGTAGAAGAAATGGTAGATTTTATAATGAAAGAATTGCGGGAATTGAAGTGATTTTTATATTTTACCAATTTAACTAAAAATATGTTTGGCGAAGGATTTGAGCATCATTTATTAAATGAAGAGAGTGAAGCAGAACAAAAAGAAGAAGAAAAGAAGCGTTTTTTGGATAGGCTGGAATTTTATATAGCAGAAGCGCCGAAGGAAAACGACTATAATCATCTAAAAGAGGGGGATCAGATTTCTTCCAGGGATATAAATCCGCGATTTGCAACATATGAAGAAATAAAAGATGATTTACCTGAAGATTTTTTTGATAAATTGAGATTTGTCTTGGCAAAAAATAAAAAAGATGAAAATGGCGATCTGAAATATATGGTTGGCGGAAGGTGGGAATTGGATGGAGAAAAAATATATATAAATGGAATGAGCCATTATGTTCCTGAAAATTTTCTACAAGGAGGTATTTGGATATTGGGAGTATTCGATAAAGATTTTGCAAATAAGAAAGATTTTATACGCATATTCAATGATGATCTAGAAGCCAGACAGAATAAGGAGAAAAAGGAAAATAAGGTCTATGGTTTTCCCAGGAATGCTGATTCTATAGCTTTTCATCCGGAAAAGTTAAAATACAAAGTTTCTGAAAAATTGCTTGAAAAAAGAACTGATATATCTGCTGAAGACGAAAGAGAACCCGACGAAAGAGAACTTAGATAAAATTAAAATCCGATTTTGTTATGTTCTTGACTTGGTTATTTGTTTTTTATATTATATAGTTATAAAAGATGTGATTAATCATGATAAACTCCAAAAGAATGATGATGCAAATGTTTATGCCAGCCTAGAAGGATTGGGGTTTTATTTGTGAAAATAAACGCGGTCCTTCCCAAGGCCGGTTTTTTAAATATCTAAAAATTAACTTAAAAAAGAAGATATGCAAATTTCAATTATAAACGATTGTTTTGATGAAAACGCTCGGCTTCGCCAAATATCGCGCGCGGGTTCTCTGTTTAACAATGCTTCCGTGAATTGTTTTGCTGCTAACTCCGAATTGGAAGCTGCGGGACTTTTGGTTGATGCGCTGGATGCTTTCGAAGGGCGTGATGGTGTAATATTAGTTAATGTGGCTCCCAGGAACGGTGAGGCAAAAAAATGGAAGAATGGCACGCCATTTGGATACTTTTGGTTTAAAGATACTTTAATCGTCTCTTCAGTGGATGGTTTGGTTTTATCTTTGTGCAAAAAAATGGGATTAATTGATGAGCTGTATATCTTTAATATTGAAGATGTGATGGAATTTATTAGCAATAATGAGTTAAGCTTGGAAAAGAAGCAGCAAATTATAGATACACAATTTAGAAGCTTTAATTTTCTTCCGCGTGTTGCCGATTGGATTTGGAGAAAATATGATCTTCCTAAAGAAAAATATGATTTGAAAAATATTAAAGATGTTTCAGACGGCGTATGGTTTATTGATAATTTTGGCAATGTAAAAACTACCTTAGTTAGAAGTGATTTTGATCTAAAAAATGGGGAAGATGTTAAAATTTCCATAAAAAAGAGAAAGAAAAAAATAGGATTTTATGAGAGGCTTAAAGATTTGCCTGATAAAAAGGTTGGCATAGTAGAAGGCAGCTCGGGAATTGCGAATAAGAGGTTTTTGGAAATTATTCTTCAAGGCGGCGATGTGGCTCGGGAATATAAATTAGAGGTAGGAGACTCAATAGAGATTTAACTTTTTTATAAAAAGTGATATAATAAAAATATAATTATTTAGTCTCAATAATATGGAACAAATAGAGATTGTGTCTAAGGTTATGAAAAATGTGGTTTGGGGTTTTGCCGTAGAGGGAACTCTATCAATTGTAGTTGGAGTTTTGATTTTCATCTATCCTGAACTTTTGGGGATGCTGGTTGGAACGTTAGTGGTAATTGCTGGTATTATGTCTATAATTGTTGCTATAAAGATTAATAAATATTCAAAGATTAAAATAGATTTATAATTCGCGTAAAAGTTCAGGTTTATCCCGGTGACAGTTTTTCTTTTGCTCATTCTAACTATATGCAGGTACCACGTTTCTATTTAAATGAAGAGAATAAAACTAAATTATTTTTTGCTTTAATAATAGCTGCTATTTTTATTGCTCTTTTTATGCTTTTTAATCTTCCTGAGACTAAAGATCCCAGAAGGCTTTCTATGGAATACGATAATGACAATGACGGTGTACCAAATGGGATTGAAGAAATTATCGGCACAAATCAGAATAGAGTAGATTCCGATGGTGATGGTTATGCGGATCTGGAAGAATTAAAAAATGGGTTTAATCCTGCAGGCAAATCTAAGGGCGATAAATATAGCGATTCCGGATTCACGGCGATTAAAGAGAGAATTAAGGAGCTAAATGCTGAGTTTTATAGTAAAAATTTTGAATAACCGATAGTTGAAAATTTTATTTTGATATTTTAAAAAACAAAGGATTGTTATTTACTTCCTTTGTTTTTTTTGCTAAAATTCAGATGTTATAAAATTAATAAAATAAAACGAAAAGTATGATGGAAAGAACTTTAGTTCTCATTAAACCGGATGCGGTACAGAGAAGTCTTTTGGGGGAAATTATAGGCAGATTTGAAAAAAAGGGACTGAAAATATTGGGACTTAAAATGATGGAATTAGAAGACATTGTATTGGATGAACATTATTCACATTTAGTGGGAAAACCATTTTTCCCGAAAATTAAAGAATTTATGAAGAGCACTCCGGTAGTGGCAATGGTTCTAGAAGGAGTAGATGCGGTTAATGCAGTGCGGATAATTGTTGGTCCGACCAAAGGAAGAGAAGCTGACGCGGGAAGCATCCGAGGAGATCTCAGTATGAGCATTCAAACCAATGTTGTGCATGCTTCTGATTCGCTTGAGAACGCGCAAGCGGAGATAAAAAGGTTCTTTAGAGATGAGGAAATTTTTTCCTATCAAAAAGTTGATCTTAGCTTTGTTTATTCTGAAGACGAGCTTAGCCAGTAA
>CAZKLR010000005.1:13951-17008 GCA_964553695.1 uncultured Candidatus Saccharibacteria bacterium
GGTTCCGGAAAATCTAATGTTGCTGACTCTATAAAATGGGTGCTTGGAGAACAGAGCATGAAAAGTCTCCGAGGCAAGAAAAGCGAAGATATTATTTTTAATGGCAGTGATAAGAAAGCAAAAATGAGCGTAGCCTCTGCTTCGCTTATTTTTGATAACCGTGATCGTAAGATGCCTCTCGATTCAGATGAAGTATCTATCACGCGCAAACTTTTTAGAAATGGTGAAGGGGAATATCTTATCAGCAAAGATAAGGTTAGATTGACTGATATTATAGATCTTTTGGCGCGTTCCGGTATTAGCCAGCGCGGTTATTGTGTTATCAATCAAGGAATGGCCGATTCCATATTGGTTGCCAGTCCGGCGGAGAGGATGGTTATTTTCGAGGAGGCGACCGGAGTTAGAAAATTTCAAATCAAAAAAGAGCAAACTATCAAGAAATTGGAAAGTACCAAGAAAAACCTTGATCGTGTAACGGAACTTTTGGTCGAAATTGAGCCGCATCTTAACCTTCTCAAGAGACAAGCTTTAAAAGCGGAAAAAAGAGTAGAAGTGGAAGAAGAACTCAGGAGAGAGCAAAAAAGTTTTTATGAGCATGTTTGGTTGGACTTGATTCAGAAAAATGCAGGATATAAAAAGGATGAAGGGACTTTGATCGCACAGATAGAAAAAAATGCTGAAGATGTTAAAAGAATCGAGAAAGAACTTTCTGAAAATAGCGTTGATAACGAATCTTATAATAAAGATTTCGAAGATCTTCAGCGAAAATCAAATGCGCTTCAGCAAGATCTTAATAACTTGCAAAAAGAAATTTCCATTATCGAAGGCAGGATTGAAATCGAAAAGGAAAAGATGGAAAAGGCAAAAAGGCCGGAATTTAGACCTGTTAATTTGGGCTATGTAAAGGAAAAAATTGCAAAGATTATAGATTCTTATAATTTATTTATTGCAAAAATTTCCGAAGTAAAAGAAATTTCGGAATTGGAGGGCATAAAAAAAGAAACTCTTGAGGTAAAATCTGGTATTGATGCGCTTTTTTCCGAGATCCAAGAAGGAAGGGTTTGTTTGAAAGGAGAAGAGAGTTTTGATGACACAAACTTGCGTAATTTTGAAAAAGAGCGAGGGGAAATTGCCATGAAAGTGGAACAAATTAGGAAAGATTATGATGCTGTACGAATGCAGGTTGCAGATTTGAATCGCAGCGAGCAGGAAAAGAGGCAGGCTTTTTTTAGACTTGAAAGAGAATTGCAAATGAAACAGAATGAAATTAGTCGATTTAAAGATAATTTGAATAATATTAATATTGAAGTTGCCAAGTTTGAGGTGCGAAAAGAAGACTTGATAAATGAAATTAAATCTGAATTTGGCGAAGAGGCAGTGCTTCTGGAAAAGATTAGCAATAATGAAATTATCGAAATTAGCGAAGACCCCGGATATTTTAACCGTGAAGGTGCGGAGATAAAAATTCGCCGGCTTAAGAATCAGCTGGAGCAAATTGGCGGTATTGATCCATTGATTATGGACGAGTACAAAGAAACGCAGCAAAGATTTGAATTTCTTTCCAGCCAGTCTAAGGATTTAGCGGAAGCTTCAGAATCCCTAAAAAAAGTAATTATCGAACTTGATGAGAAAGTAGAAAAAATGTTTAAACTCTCGTTTAAGAGCATAAATGACGAGTTTGATCGATATTTCAAAATTATTTTTGGCGGAGGAAAGGCTGGTCTTTCAATAAAATATGAAGCCGAAGAAAAGACAGAAGAAAATACAGAAGATACTCAAAAGGAAGATGGAGAAGCTTCTTTGGAAGAAAAAAAACAAAAGATTGCAGGAATTGAAGTTAGCGCTTTTCCGCCTGGAAAAAAGATTAACAATCTTAGCATGCTTTCCGGAGGGGAGCGGGCGCTCACTTCTATTGCGATTCTTTTTGCAATTATTGCGCATAATCCACCGCCATTTTCAGTTCTTGATGAGATTGACGCAGCGCTTGATGAAGCCAATTCTTTCCGTTTGTCTCGAATAATCAAGGAAATTGCAGATAAAACGCAATTCATTATTATTACTCATAACCGAGAAATGATGAATCAGGCAGATGTGCTTTATGGGGTTACAATGCAGGATGACGGAGTTTCTAAAATAGTATCGGTGAAGTTGGACGAGTTTAATGAATAGCAAAATATTCGTTGTCTTATAAACGGCTTGAACTGCCGTTTTATCGCATATATATTTGACACAAGACCGAATATAAACTATTATACTTACGTATTTAATAATAATTTTGGATAAAACAATGCTAAGAATCAGATTAAGCCGAGGCGGAAAGAGAAATAACGCTCAATTTAGAATTACTGTCGCTGACGGGCATAGAGCTCCATCAGGAAAATTTATTGAGATATTAGGGCACTATAATCCGCATACAAAAGAAAAAGTATTCAAGAAAGAAAGGATTGAATATTGGATTTCAAAAGGAGCCAAGCCTTCATCGACTGTGCATAACTTTCTTGTTGATGCGGGAATTTTGAAAGGAGAAAAGGTTACTTCTTGGGTACCAAAGAAAAAAGAAGCTGCCGAAACAGAGAAAAAAGCTTAATAATAAGCCAAATATAGCATTTAGAAGAGAGAGATAAAAGTTCTTAAATTGTGTAAAAATGGCTGTGGATAATTATAGTATAAATATTTGACAAGCGATTAGAATATTCTATAATAGTAGCAATTATGAATGTGGTAGAGAGTTTTCTACTGCGAGTTTCTAAGAGGGTCGACAGTTTTAGTTTTAAGAAATCGCTTTTCAATTTTTGTTGAAATTGATAAGCTTATAAGAAATTAATTATAAAGAAGGAAAACAGCTATGAGTAATGTATCAGATCAAGAATTCGTTGAATTCGTTGTAAAATCTATAGTAGATCACCCAGAAGACGTAAAGATCGATAGAACAGTTGATGAGATGGGAGTTTTAATTTCTCTTCGAATCAATCCTGAGGATATGGGACAGGTAATAGGCCGACAAGGCTCTACAGCCAAATCTATCAGAAATCTTCTTAGGGTTATAGGCGCTAAAAA
>CAZKLR010000005.1:17108-19550 GCA_964553695.1 uncultured Candidatus Saccharibacteria bacterium
TGATTTATTAGACTTTGTTTTTAATCCGTGTTAGATTATTTTTATAAGATTTAATTATTTTTATGCGTTTTGATATAATTACCATATTTCCCGAGATTTTTGATTCTTACTTTAACGAGAGTATTATTGCCAGAGCCCAAAATAATCATCTAATTGAGATTAAAGTTCATAATTTAAGAGAATATACCAAGGATAAACATTTGAAAGTCGATGATACCCCTTATGGCGGTGGTGCCGGTATGGTTTTAAAGCTGGAACCAATTTTTGATGCTTTAGTGGATATCGTCGGTAGAAATAATTTGCCGTGTTTTCGAAAGAGTAAAAAACCTAAAACAAAGATTATACTTTTTTCTGCAAAAGGAAATAAATATAACCAAAATAAGGCCAAAGAATATTCGGATACTGAAAGAATTGTTTTGATTTGCGGAAGATATGAGGGGGTTGACGAAAGAGTAGCAAAATATTTAGTGGATGAAGAAATTTCCGTTGGTGATTATGTGCTGACGGGCGGGGAAATACCGGCAATGCTGGTTGTTGATTCTGTTTCAAGACTGCTTCCTGGGGTGCTTGGAAATGAAGAGTCAATTGTAGATGAATCTTTTTCTCAAGAAAATTATCTGGAATATCCGCAGTTCACAAAACCTGAAGCTTTTGTTCCTAAGCGCGGATTAAAGTGGTGCGTGCCTGAAATTTTGCTAAGCGGTCATCATAAAAAAATAAAAGAGTGGCGTGAAAAAGAAGCCAAAAAATAGACTGAGAATTTCAGTCTATTTTTTTATGTCGTTTTTATAGAGATTCCAATAAACTGGCTCCCGTCATCTCTTTTGGTTCTTCCAAGTCCATTATGTCTAAGACTGTGGGGGCTATATCATAAAGCATTCCTCCGACACTTATGTTTCTGATGCTTTGCGGTTCGGATAGTTGTTTGTTTGGATCAACCAGAACGAAAGGTACCGGGTTTGTGGAATGTTCAGTGATAATTTCTCCTGTTTGTATGTTTACTTTTTCCTCTGCATTACCGTGATCTGCCGTGATTATCATAATAGTTCCATTTTCCATTATGGCATCATAGAGTTTGCCGACACAAGAATCAACAAATTCAACAGCTTTTATTATGGCTGGCATATTTCCGGTGTGGCCAACCATATCAGGATTGGCGTAATTTACCAAAATGAAAGCATATTTATTTTCCCCCATAGCATTCAAGACATTTTTTGTTATCTCTTCCGCGCTCATTTCTGGAACTTTATCATAGCTGTCTACGTTTGGAGACGGTATAAGGATGCGAAATTCATTGGCAAAGGGGGTTTCTTCTCCTCCGTTAAAAAAGTAGGTAACGTGGGCGTATTTTTCTGTTTCTGCCACTCGGAGCTGTGATTCTCCTGTATTGCTTATGATTTTTCCAAGGGGAAGTTGTATTTCTTCAGGTTCGAATACGACATCGACAGGAAGCCCTTTTTCATATTCCATCATTGTTGCAAAAGTCATATTTGGTATTTTTTTCCCTCTGTCAAAGAAAGCAAAGTCCTCAATCACAAAAGCTTTAGTAATTTGTCGCGCTCGATCTTCTCTTATGTTAAAGAATATTACCGAGTCGTTTGGATCAACTGTGCTGATTTTGCCATCCTGGTTTCTTATCACGGATGGTTCTATAAATTCATCCGTAATACCTGCTTCATAAGATCTTTCTAATATTTCTTTGGCGTTTGATCCTTCCATTCCTACTCCGCTGGCCATACAATAATAGGCTTTTTGTGTCCTGTCCCAATTTTCATTTCTGTCCATGGAATAATATCTTCCCATAATAGTTGATATTCTTCCGGGAAAACCTTCCTTTTGAATTGTATCTTCCAGCTCGGAAATAAAATTTATTCCAGATTTTGGATCGACATCACGGCCATCTGTAAAAACGTGGATAAAAACTTTTTCTTTTGGAATTGCGTTCTCCTGCAGAAGCTGCAAAAGGGCGTATAGATGGTTTATGTGACTATGGACTCCTCCGTTGCTTACCAATCCCATTAAATGAATATTAGAATTGTTTTTTTTGCTGTGGTCAATTGCTTTAAGCAATGCCGCTTTTTCAAAAAAACTTCTATTTTGTATAGCTATGGTGACTCGAGGCAAGTTTTGGTAAAGCACTTTGCCTGCGCCGATAGTAAGATGTCCTACCTCGGAGTTGCCCATTTTCCCCCAAGGAAGCCCGACAGAAAGGCCTGAAGCTTGCAAGGCGGTTGTGGGATAAAATGCCATCAGCTTGTCCATAACGGGAGTGTGAGCTGATCTTATGGCATTACCAATGGTTTCTTCGCTAAGTCCCCATCCGTCTAAAATGACCAGTAATACTTTTTTCATTTATTTACACTTAGGTCTTATATTGCTAATATGATTATATCATTTAAGCTGATTATGGACAATTATGTATAAAAGTTTTGAAATTTTAAA
>CAZKLR010000005.1:19650-22302 GCA_964553695.1 uncultured Candidatus Saccharibacteria bacterium
GCTGCTGCCGAATACTTTTGATTTACTTTTTTAAAAAAATGTTGTATAATTTTTACAAAAGTTCAATCAAAATAAAAACTTAATAAAAGAGGTGATACTGGATGTGGAAAGCTTTTAGGAAAGTTTTTAGGGATGTGCACATAGATCCCAAATTACCTATCTACGCGTTTGTAAACCTCCTGTTTCCAAAAAGACCATCATGCATTTAAAATTAATTTTTTTGCAAGGGGGTCTTATTTATTTTGTCTTTAAAAATCCGTCCTCTCGCATATATTTTAAAGCTTCCAGAACGGAATAAGAAGCGCGAGTTACGCCCATAGAGCGGATGTCGGTGTCGGTGCCAACCAGATAAAGTCCATGAATAGGCGATCGGGGAGAAGGAAATTCTCCGCTGGTAGTAATGGCGGCTTTTTCAGGAATGGTAACCTGGACATGTTCAAATTCTATTTTTGATTTTATCCCCGGAATGGTTTTGTAGATCGTATTATGAAGTTTTTGTAATTGCTTGTTATCGTTTTCTTCTCTTATTGTCGTTAAAAAACCAATCAGTTGTTTATTTTTTGGTGCTAAGTTCGGATCGTAATTGGAAACCGGAATTGCCCAATAAGGCGTATTGGTATTGAAGCATACCTCTGATCCCTGATACGAAAATTCGGGCATTATTTCTTTAAGTCCCAGCCATAAAGTCATGCTTTTGGTTTGTACAAGCTCATCTATTTTTTTAATATAGCCAGGATTAATCCCTTTTGTTAGTTTTGGAAGGTCTTTTACAAAACCTGAATATATAATTAAATCAGCTTCGTAATTCCCAATATTTGTTCTGACGCCGGAAACTTTTCTTTTTGTGTATATAATTTCCAGAACTTCTTCATTTTTATTGAAAGTTACTTTCTTTGTCGGCATTGAGGCAATAGCAGCGTCGGTTATTTTTTGTATTCCTCCAAGCGGATATCCTTGTGATGCATAACCTCCTTTGACAAGTTTTTTGATTTTTTCAATGTGGTTTTTGCTCTTTTTGTTTGCTCCTTTATCCTCGTCCAGATAACCAGAACCGCCCAACATTCTCCAAGCGGGAGTTTCTTTCATAGATTTTCCGCTCAAAAAATAGGACATAGTGTCGATAAAATGCAGAGCTTTGGAAGAAAACTTATATTTGTGAATATAGTCATAAACGCTTCTTTCTAATTTATTTTTTCTCAGTGGAAGAGAGGAGCTGGCGACGGCATCAATCATTGCATTGAAAAACAAGATTCGGTCTTTTGGAGAAAGGATACTAAAACCGGCAAGCTGTGTAACAGTCAAAGGTATGGGTTGCAGCTTTTTGCCATCTCGCGCATAATATTCACCAATGGGGACAAAAGTCGGTTGAATCGTGAAATATTCATCCATTAGGGTTTGAAGAGGGCCTGAACCTAATCCGGTAATAGCGTGAGGGCCGGTATCGACATGATAGCCGTCAATTTCGTATGTGCGGCAGTTTCCCCCCAATATATTGCTTTTTTCAATGATTAAAACATTTTTTCCCTCCTTGCTGAGTGCCAGCGCTGCCAGAAGGCCGCTTATTCCAGCTCCAACAATTATTGCATCGTATGTATTTTCTTTCATTCTTGATAAATTAGCTTTTATACAAATTTAATGATAATATATTTCTAAATAAAAGAAAAGCAAACAGGGAAAGCTAAATTAAACAAATTAATTAATTCAAATGTCTCAAAACAATTTGATCAGGAAGCTTTATTTCATTGTTTTTTTAACAGGGGCGATTGTTATGATTCTGGAATTGATTGGATCTAGGATCCTTGCACCTGCTCTGGGAACGTCGACTTTTGTTTGGGCAAGTATTATCGGTGTGATTTTGGGCGCTATGAGTCTCGGTTACTATTATGGCGGAAAAGTCGCAGATATCAATCCCAACTGGAAAACTTTTGGCCGTATTATTTTTATTTCGGGAATTTTCGTGTTTTTAATTATAATTTTTAAACAGCACGTTCTGGATGTCAGCACTTTTTTCGGGATAAAATTTGGATCGGTTTTTGCTTCCGCTCTGCTTTTCTCCATTCCTTCTTTTTTGCTGGGAATGGTTTCGCCTTATGCGGTAAGGCTTGCCATTGAAAATATTGAAAACTCCGGCCGGACAGTTGGAAATTTATATGCCGTATCAACTTTTGGGAGCATTGTTGGAACATTTTCTGCAGGTTTTTATTTCATTCCGCACTTTGGCAGTGTTAATATTTTATATGGCCTTGCCTTGTCTCTTTTTTTGATTAGTTTGTTTTGTTATAGCGGTGGAAAAACATATAAAGTTGAAATTGCGGCTGCGGCCATTCTTTTAATGGGTTTTTCTATGACAGCGCAAGCGATTGAGGGCAAGAGATATCTGCTTGAGGAGGACAGTGCATATAATCATATCCGGGTTTTTGACACCGAATTGGAAGGAAGGCCGATTAGAGTGATGTCGGTAGAAAATTTATTTGATTCTGGAATGTTTTTGGATGGAGATGATCTTGCTTTTGAATATTCAAAATATTATGCTTTAGATGAGGCTTTCGGAGGAGAAATTGATGAAGCTGTCATTTTTGGAGGTGCGGCTTATTCCGTGCCAAAAGATTTTCTTAAAAGAAATTCTGCGGGTAATATAGATGTCGTGGAAAT
>CAZKLR010000006.1:0-3713 GCA_964553695.1 uncultured Candidatus Saccharibacteria bacterium
TTACTTTTTCCCAGCGTTTGAAAGAAGAAGCTCACGATTATCGTTATTTTCCCGAACCGGACTTGCCTCCGATGGATCTTACCAAGGAAGCGGGTGTGTTTGATGTCGAAGCTCTGAGAGAATCTCTTCCTGAATTGCCGCTGCAAAAGAAATATCGTTTTATGGATCAGTATGGTTTGTCGGAAGAAAATGCTAAAATTTTCTCGGAAGATTATGATTTGGCAAATGGCTTCGAGGAAGTTATTTCTGAATTGGAAGCTTGGGTTGAGGCAAAGGATATAAATAATAGCACAATTGAAAAATTGACCAGACTTACGGCGAATTATGTTTTGACTGAATTGCAGAAGCTGCTCTACTTGAGTGCTACGGAAGTCAGAGACTGTAGGATTACCAAGGAAAATTTTGCCGAGTTTGTAGTTCTTATTTATGAAGGGAAAGTTTCAAGCTCTGGCGCGCAGGCGCTTCTCAAAGAAATGTTTGAAACTGGCGGCGATCCTTCAAACATTTTGGATGCTAAGGGGTTGGCGCAGGTGAGTGATGAAAGTGAAATTGAAAAATGCGTGGATGTGGCTATAGCTAATAATCAGAAATCAGTTGAAGATTATAAGAACGGTAAAGGCAACGCGCTTCAATATCTCATTGGGCAGGTTATGAAGGAAAGCAAGGGTCAAGCTAATCCAAAAATAGCAGAGGAACTGCTGAAGAAAAAGTTGGGATAATTTTTGTTTATTCATAACTTTATAAAATATGGAGAAAGAAAATCTTTCACAGGAAGAAATTGATAATTTGGAAAATTTTGAGAAACAAACAAGGGAAATAGAGGAAATGCAGATTCTAGATCTTGATAAGAACTGCAATGTATCTTTTCAGTATGCTAAAACTTATTCTAATTATGTAAAAGATTGGGAAAGGACAAAGGAAAAAATGGTGCAACAGCTTGAATCCGGTAATCTTCCTCCAGACACAAGTATGGAATTTCACAAGAAGATAATTGAGATAGGTGATAACATCATGGAGGAAAAATTGGAAAAGGTTAGGAATAATTTTGAGAATAAATTCGGAGAATCTATTTTTAATTATTTGGGCAAAGATGGTAAAACTAAGGATAATAATTTTTTCCTTATACTGTTTATTATAATAATTGTTGTTTTATTGCTATTCTAAAATTGTATAACATATTATCGTAGTAGATTCCGGCTCGGGGGCCGGAATGACACATTTTGTTAAAATAAAAACAGCTTTATAATGTGAGCTGTTTTTATTTTAAGAACTCTTCTATTAGCTTTTTTGCTTCTTGGTAATCTTTTATCCAGCGTATGCGATTATCTCTCTTGAACCAAGTAATTTGCCGGCGGGCATATTGGTGGGTGTGCCATTTGATTTGCTGTATGGCTTCATCCAGGGATATTTCACTGCGAAGATACGAGCCGATTTCTTTATAGCCGATGCCGGTCATCGCCGGAAGGTCGGAAGAATATTTTTCTTGCAGTTTTTTAGTTTCTTCGATTATTCCCGATTTTATCATTTGATCTACTCGCTTGTCTATTTTTTCATATAACTCCTTGCGGTCGATTTGAATGCCGATTTCAAGAATATTGAATAGTGGCGTGCCTTTTATTTGAGACTTGGAAAATGGCTTGCCAGTAATTTTATAAACTTCCAAAGCTCTAATGAGTTTGCGTTTATTATTCCGTCCGATTGATTCAGCTGAGTCCGGATCTAACTTTTGCAGGACTTTAAACAAATCAGCGCTGTCTTTTTGCTCGAGTTCATTTCTCAGGCTTTTGTTTGCCGGAGCTTTGGGAATTTCTAAATTGTCAGTAATGGAGCTTATGTAAAGACCGGTGCCTCCAACTAGAATAGGAAGTTTGTCCTTGTTTTGTATCTCATAAATTTTCTTTAGCGCAATTTTTTTATAATCGGCTAAAGAAAAAGTTTTATCAGGATTAATCAAATCAAGCATATAAATTGGGACATCCTTTATAAAATATACCGTTTCATCTTTTAGTTCTTCTCTGCTTATTTCATTTACATCGATTTTATTGGTGGCAATGTCCATTTCGCGGTAGATTTGTCTGGAATCGGCATTGATCAGCTCGCCATTGAATTCTTTTGCCAATTGCAAAGCAAGTCCGGTTTTGCCGGATGCAGTGGGACCAAGAATGATAATGAGCGATTTTAATTCTGACATATATAAATTAAATATAATATCTGTTTAGATCTTGCCATTATTTTGTCATTCCGGCCTCCGAGCCGGAATCTGCATAATATAAAAAATGAAAAATATTATTTAGTAATAGAGAATTGTAAAACGACAGTTATATTCCTTTATTTTTACGTGTTTTATGGCTTAGATTCAAGCTCGGCGACTGGAATAATATTCAAAAAACAGAAAGTAAATTACTTGGTGATTTCTCCTTCCAGTGCCCAGGGGGTAACTTTTATAACTTTGGCTTTTATGAAGCTGCCGACAAGATTTTTATCGGAATCATTTTTTTTAATTCTTATATCTTTGAAGCTTCGCGTTTTTCCAAAATAATGCTTCTCATCTTCTTTATCTATTAGAACGTCAACAACCGTGTCGATATACTTCTTGTTGTTTTCAAGAGCAGTTTCTTTGAGAATGACATTAAGTTGCTTTTCGCGGTTTTTCTTTTCTGTCCAGCTCACATCATCTTTCATTTGGGCGGAAACGGTTCCGGAACGAGGGGAATATTTGTTAATGTATGCGATGTCGAATCGCGCCTGCTTCATAATATCTGCAGTTTCTTCAAACTGCTTTTCGTTTTCCGTCGGAAAGCCTACTATTATGTCGGTGGTTAGCATCACATTCGGAATATTTTCTCGGATCATTCCTACCAGTTCCATAAAATGTTCACGAGTATATTTGCGGTTCATCTTTTCCAATATCTCATTGTTTCCCGATTGCAACGCCAGATGGATATAATTTGTGCAGTGATTGGATTCTTTAACGGTTCGGATTAGATCTTTGGTCATATCTTTAGGGTGGCTGGTAAGAAAGCATATCCAGAATTCTCCTTCTATCTCATCTATTTTTTTCAAAAGGGCAGGGAAGTCGGTTTGTTCATTTGGACGGTAGGAATTTACGTTTTGTCCCAAAAGAATTATCTCTCTATAGCCATCCTGGATAAGTTTGGTAATTTCTTCTATTATATCTTCAGCCGGCCGCGAATATTCTCTTCCTCGCGTGTAGGGAACGATGCAGTAAGAACAGAAATTATTGCATCCGGTCATAATTGGCACATAAGCAGTAAAAGGATGCTCATATTTCGGTTTTATTTGGAAATAGTCGAACTCTTTTTCTTTCTCATCTGTTTTGATTTTCAATTTTTCCGGCAGGCTGTTTATATGCTGAATATCTGTAATAACATCAAATATTTTTTCCAGTTTTGGACGGTCCTTTTTAACTATGCATCCGGTCAGTACTGCTTTGAAATTCGGATTGCGCTTGCGATAAAGTTTAAACTTCTTGCCGTTGCCATAGAGGCGCTGCACGGCGGATTCGCGGACGGCGCAGGCGACAAATACGATCAAATCCGCCTCTTCTTCCTTTGAGGTCTTTTCAAAGCCAACATTTTCCAGTATAGCCGATATTCTTTCGGCATCGGAATAGTTCATTTGGCAGCCGTAGATTTGAATAAAATATTTCATAGTTTAACTAATTGTTACCTTCAAACAGTAACAAAAAAAGC
>CAZKLR010000006.1:3813-20818 GCA_964553695.1 uncultured Candidatus Saccharibacteria bacterium
ACTGCCACCTCTCCGGCTTCGATTTCCTTATCTCCCAGTACGAGCATATAAGGGATCTTTTCTTTTTCTGCTTCTCGGATCTTCTTGCCGATGCTTTCGTTACTGTCGTCAATTTCAACTCGGACGCCTTCTTCAACTAATAAATCATAAATTTTATGCGTATAATCGATATGTTTTTCTGAAGACACGGGCAAAAGTTTTACTTGAACCGGAGCAAACCAAACGGGGAAAGCTCCTGCATAATGTTCAATAAGAACTCCGATAAATCTTTCAAATGAACCGAAGAGAGCGCGGTGCAGCATATAAGGTCTTTCTTTTTCTCCTTTCTCGTTGATATATTCCATATTAAATCTTTCTGGCAGATTGAAATCAAATTGCAAGGTGGAACATTGCCATTCACGCCCCATACAATCTTTGATTTTATAATCGAGCTTAGGTCCATAAAATGCTGCTTCTCCTTCTTCTGCGATATAATTCAATCCTTCTTCTTTTGCTACTTTTTCCAATACTCCTTGAGCAAATTCCCAGCCTTCATCGCTTCCGGCATAATGCCCTTTATCCTTAGGATCGCGAAGGGACAGATAAACCTGATAGTTTTCAAAGCCGAAAGATTTGAATATGTTGCGAATGAAACGGATGACGCGCTTAAGTTCTTCTTCGACTTGGTTTTGGGCGCAAATAATATGGGCATCGTCTTGTGTAAAACCTCGAACGCGAGTAAGACCGGAAAGTTCACCTGATTTCTCGTAACGATAGACATTTCCGCATTCTGCCCAACGGAGCGGCAATTCGCGATAGCTTCTTTGCCTGGCGTTGTAAATTGATACATGGAAAGGGCAATTCATCGGTTTGAGCAAATATTCTTCTTTTACTTTGGCTTTTATTCCTTTCTGATTTTCTTCAAGACTTTGACCGACTTCCAATGGAGGGTACATGCTGTCATTATAAAAATTCCAATGCCCTGAAGTCTCCCATAGCTTGCGACTTCCAATATGCGGAGTGCGAACCAGCTGATATCCGTTTTTGAGATGTTCTTTATACCAGTAATCTTCAATAACTCGCCATAACATAGCTCCCTTTGGCTGCCACATAGCCAAACCTTGGCCAACGTTCGGGTCAATTAAAAATAGTTCAAGTTCTTTCCCTAACTTGCGGTGGTCGCGTTTTTCTGCTTCTTCAATCTGTTTCTCATAGTTTTGCAAAGCTTCTTTGCTTTCAAAGGCGATTCCATAGATACGCTGAAGCATCTTGTTTTTTTCATCGCCCCGCCAATATGCACCGGCAATTTTAGTTAACTTAAAGGTACGCGGATCAATTTCTCCAGTTGAATCAAGATGTGGGCCGCGGCAAAGATCGACAAAATTGCCAGTCTTATAGACTGTTACATTTTCTTGATTTGCTTCTTCGCTTAGGATCTCAACCTTATAATTTTGTCCGGCTTGCTTGAAAAGTTCCAGCGCTTTTTCGTGTCCGATTTCTTCTCGCTCGAAAGGCAGGTTCTTTTTGATCACTTCTTTCATCTTGTTTTCCAGAATTGGCAGATCTTCGGGAATCAAGGTGCGGGGGAGATCAAAATCGTAATAGAATCCGTTTTCTATGGCCGGTCCGACGCCAAACTTGGCTTCCGGAAACATATCCAAGACAGCTGCCGCTAAAACGTGGGCGAGTGAATGCCGTTGGATTTCCAATTTTTCTTGTTCGTTCATATAGGTTTTTATTAGTTTATTTAATTAAATAAACGCAAGCTCTAGCTTTATGCTAGCATGGAGTAGCGCGATTGATCGTGCGCTGATTTTTATACAGGCGGGTTTTATTATTTAGGACAGCCGCGCAGACTAAAGTCTGCTACTCCGCGTTATGATTGTGTAGCGAGATTATAAACAACAAAAAAAGCCCAAGTAATCTTGCGCTTTGGGACCTTTGTGATAAAGGCGGTTCCACCCAAATTCCAAAATGGTTTGTCATTCCCGTAAAGACGGGAATTTGGCATTCCGGCACTTTCTGATTGTCTAGAAACTTGGCCTTTGCGGTGGATTTCTCCAGAACGTTTGGTAGGCGTTCCGATCGCTTCTAAATTTGATTATAAGCTTTTTTCTAAAAGTGTCAAATACACAAAGGGAAAAAGATGTAATTAATTATTCAATGGGATGGTAAAATCTGCTATATCAAGTTCAATTGGTTTTTTGTCAATATACTTGTTAAGTTTTGTTATTGCCTCGGTTAATCCAAAGGCTTTAGCAGTTTCCAATACATCTTTTGTGTTACCCATCTTTGATAAGGTTTTAAGAGCATTGAAATTATTTGACTCATCATTGTAAAAATTGCTGATAATCTCTAAATATCGTGGGTCGTTCTCAAACATTCCGATTTGAAGATGCGTTAAGACATCTTTTGGCATTAGTTCTTTGTTTAAACTGGGATGAAGTTTTGCGTCTTTTACTTTTTCGGGATTGAGATTAATGCGGGTTGTAAGGTCTTTCACAAGTTCTGATATAAAAATTACATTTGCTATATATAGAATAGCATCTGTGCACTCTCCTTCATATTCTAAGGCAATTTGCAGATTTGTTAATTCAGTAAGCCCTTCGTTGAAATTTTCTAGATAGTTCCCGTCATTTTCAAACTCGGGCTTTTGGTTATTGATATTGTACCCACACGATATACCGACGTGATTAAGTTTATTCGTATTTGTTTTCCGCAATAATATTCTGACTTTTGAAACAGAGTGGATAAGCTCGTGGCGTAAAGTGGATGGTTTGTCGACCTCATTGAGGCTTTTTCTTACGAAAACTTCATTCGCTAAACATTTACCCCTAGTTCTCTTGTCTGGACCAGCAATTACTTCGAAAAGCTCATCATCCAGATCATATATATTTTCATTTTTAGGAAGATATTCTGTAACATCTATGCCTCTCCCTTTTGCAAATTCTGTTACCTCATTTTTTATTTTTTTCACCTCTTTAATAAATTCTGGATTTTCTTGGATGCCGTTTTCCTCTAGCTCATCTTTTGAAAGCATATTTTTGTAATCGAATACCTTTTGTTTGCAATCGGAAATATCTTTTTCTGAAGGTAGCATATTATGGCTAGTTTCTTTTTTATCAGTAGAAAAAATAAAACGCCCATCTCCTTTTATCTCTGTAGACTTGTCAGCGGACAGTGCAGCTCGGTTTTTTTCTTTTACATTCTCTGTCTCTCGTGTCTTAACTTGTTCTGAATTTTCTTGAGAGTCTATTTTTTTGTGGGTATTATTTTTTTCATTTTCGGATTGATTTTTATCTGTTGCAGATGCTGGTTGTTCAGCGAAGAAGTTTTCTTTGAACATAAGCTTAAGCTAAATATGATTTAATTTAATTCAAAACCACATTCTGCGGCGTGACGATATTTTTTATATTATCCAATATCTTCTCGTCGCATTCAATATTTTTATTGGCCTTAATCTGTTTATAGCTGTCATTTTCAGCAGGCACAGAAATGAGAACGCTGAATTTCCCATCATTTAGCTTTTTTAAAAGCTCGGAAAGCTCTACCATCGCCTTTTTGGTATTTTCGCGCGGAATACGAATGTTGATTGTCGTTGCCTCTTCCAGAGATTTTGATTTGTGCTTTTCGGAATATTCGCGCGCTTCAACCAGATCAATGCGGCGGGCCTCTTCTCCTAGAAGTTTGAAGACACCGTCCT
Source organism: uncultured Candidatus Saccharibacteria bacterium (assembly GCA_964553695.1). Lineage (GTDB taxonomy): Bacteria > Patescibacteriota > Minisyncoccia > JAHIHE01 > JAGLIN01 > STD2-77. The sequence goes on from CAZKLR010000006.1 coordinate 7,496, forward strand.
TATCCGAGAGTTTGCCTTTGGCAAAGATAATAGTGCCTTCTTCCCAAATATCAGGATTGTCGCCCAGGACTTTGGGAAATACCAGGATCTCTATTTTTCCCGTAAGATCTTCAAGGTTTACAAACAGCATCGAAGATCCGCTTTTAGTGATAATCTTTTGCACTTTAGTGATAATGCCTGCCAGTTGAACAATTTGATTGACTTCTTCTTTTTTGAGGCGGCCGATGCTCTTGCATCTGTCTTCCAGAAAAGCGGTATAATCCTTGAGAGGATGATCGCTTACATAAAGTCCCAAAAGCTCTTTTTCCCATGCCATTCTTTCTGTTTTGCTTGCTGGTTTTTGCGGTTCAAGTTTTAGGGTGTTGATAGTTGTGTCGGTGGTGATGGCGGCAAAAAGGCTGAATTGTCCGCTTTCGGCCGCCTTCTGTTCTTCTCTGGCGAAAAGCAGAATCCTTTCCAGATTGCCCAGAATATTATTGCGTTCGGTGATACTGTCAAAGGCTCCGGCCTTGGCCAGACTTTCCATCGACTTCTTATTAAGCGCGTTAGATTTGACGCGCAGTATAAAGTCTTCAACATCTTTGAATTTGCCGTTTTTCTTTCTTTCTTCAACGATGATTTCAATAAGCTGTTCTCCTACGTTTTTAATAGCTGAAAGTCCAAATCGGATTTTTTCTGTGCCGTTTTCCTGGAGGATAACACCAAAGTCCACGAAACTCTCGTTTACATCCGGCGGCAAGACTTCTATTCCCATTGCGCGACATTCTTCGACTTCAATGGCCACGCGGTCGATATTTTCACGATCGCTTGTAAGAAGCGCTGCCATATATTCGGCAGGGTAGTGAGCCTTGAGGTAGGCAGTCTGGTAACCTATGAACGCATAGCATACAGCATGTGATCGGTTGAAACCATATTCGGCAAACGCTTCACAATCTGCGAAAGTTTGTTCAGCGATTTTTTTATCAATATTGTTTTTAATGCATCCTTCAATAAATTGTTCGCGCATTTTGGCCATCAATTCAGCAATTTTCTTACCCATGGCCTTGCGCAGCGTGTCGGCTTGGCCGCCGGTGAAACTGGCCATATCTTTGGAGAGTCTCATAACCTGCTCTTGATAGACAATAACGCCGTATGTATTCTCCAGCGCAGCTTTCATAACCGGATGCTTGTAAGTAATTTCCTTGCGGCCATGCTTGCGGTCGATAAATTCATCAACCATACCTGAGTTGAGAGGCCCCGGTCGATAGAGGGCAACCATAGCGATGACATCTTCGAAAGCTGTGGGCTTTAAACGTTTGAGATATTTTTTCATACCGCTGGACTCAAACTGGAATACTCCGGTAGTATTTCCTTTCTGGAATAATTCCATAGTCTCGGCGTCGCCGAGCGGTACATTGGCGATGTCAATTTCTTCTCCTTGTGTTTTGCGGATAATGCGAAGCGCTTGCTCAATAATAGTTAAGTTTTTAAGACCAAGGAAATCCATCTTAAGCAACCCTAATTTTTCAATGTCAGGACCGGCATATTGGGTGGTAATGGCTATATCGTCCTGTGGCGGATGCTGTGTGGGTGTGTAGTTGTTGATAGGTTCTTTGCTGATTACAACTCCGCAGGCATGGGTAGAGTTGTGCCGAGCTACTCCTTCCAGTTTAAGAGAATAGTCCAATAGTTTTTTGGCATCTGGGTCGTTCTCATAAGTTTCCCTAAGCTCTTTGACATTTTCCATCGCATCTTTGAGCTTGGTAAACATCGGGATCATTTTGGAAATGCGGTCGCAATAAGAATAGGGGAGCGCTAGGGCTCGGCCGCAGTCGCGCACCGCCGCTTTGGCCGCCATGGTTCCAAAGGTGATAATCTGTGCCACATGGTCCTGTCCGTACTTGCTGGCTACATATGCCAGCACGTCGTCGCGGCGCGTATCGGCGAAATCCGTATCAATATCAGGCATACTGATGCGATCCGGATTGAGGAAACGTTCAAAAAGCAGGTCGTATTTGAGCGGATCAATTTCAGTGATACCAGTCAGGTACGAAACAATACTTCCAGCAGCCGAACCTCGACCCGGACCCACGACGCACCCGTTATTCTTTGCCCAATTAATAAAGTCTTGTACGATAAGGAAATATGACGGAAAGCCCATCTGTTTTATGACGCCCAGTTCGTAAGCAAGCCGTTTCTCAATGGCTTCGTTGGTGCGGCCGTATCTCTTTGCAATATTATCCCGGCACATTTTTTCCAGATATTCGTTGTCTGTCATCCCGCTCGGCACTTCAAAATAAGGAATAAGAATTTTTCCCAATTCAAAATCGACATTGCAGGCATCGACAATGCGCTGCGTGTTATCGATAGCTTCAGGAATGTGCTTGAAATGCTCGATCATTTCTTCCGGACTTTTCATAGAATAGTTTTCTCCTAGCATACTCATACGGTCGGTTTCTTGCACGGTCTTATTCATTTGAATGCAGAGAAGGATATCTTGAATTTTGTCGTCTTCTTTGTAAACATAGTGAATATCATTGGCTGCCACTACCGGAGCCCCTGTTTTTTTCGAGAGTTCTATCAATGCGCTATTGATCATTGTCTGGCCTTCGAGCGTAGGGTGATCTTCCAGCTCGAGATAATAGTTTTCTTTGCCGAATATTTCCTGAAATTCGTTGATAACTTTCTCGGCTTTTTTCATATCTTTTTCTAGGATTGCCTGGGAAACCTCGCCTGCAATACAGGCTGAAGTAGCTATTATGCCTTTGGAATATTTGCGGAGTATCTCCTTGTCCATTCGAGGTTTGTAATAGAATCCTTCAAGATGGGCGAGCGTAGTGAGCTTGACCAAGTTTTTATAGCCTATGTTATTCTTTGCCAGCAGAATCAAGTGGTTGCGTCGGTTATCGATGCTTGGCGTCTTATCAAAACGTGATTTGGAAGCTACATAGGCCTCTACACCGATAAGGGGTTTAATATTTTTATATTTGGCCTTTTGATAGAATTCAAGCGCGCCATACATCACTCCGTGATCGGTAATGGCTATAGAATCCATTCCCAATTCTTCGGCGCGTGAAAGCAGATCGTCAATTTTAGCCAGTCCGTCAAGCAAACTATAATGGCTGTGAGTATGTAGATGGGTAAATTTCATTGTGTAAATGTTAGCCAGTATTATTTTTTCTTTTGATAATAAGAGAAGAGAATCAGTGTTAAAATGCCAAGAGCGATTAGAGCGAGAATTGCCGGTATAATTTTATAGAACAGAAAATTATTGGCATTAATCCAATAGAGCGCTACCGTTTCTCCGCTTTCCGTTTCCGTGATGATAAAAGTTGCGAGAGAAAGTATTGCGATTCCAGCAACCAGTTCTTTTCCAATTCTTGGAAAATCATAAAAATTCCTTTTGAGAAAGAGATCTATTTGTTCTTTGAGTGCAAGAGTTTTGAAGTTTATTTTTTCAAGATCATCGATTGCTTCGCGGTAGCCTGCTATAATTTCCTGCGTATCTTTATTGGAAATATCAAACCCGATCTGGGAGATAATTTTATCGTGCATCGCTCTGGAATATTTTAGCTTGTCCGGATTAGAAAACAGGTGCGAATAGTTTTTGATTTTATCCTGAGTGTCTTTTCCGGGCAGGTTTTTATCCCGCAATATTTTCTGAAATATTTTTTCCGCTTCTAACACTGCAATTTTGCTTGCAGACTTGTCTTCTTTTGCCAACTCTTTCTCAATGTTTTCCCAAAGGGAAATATACTCGTTGTTTTGCGGTTTTTCTTCTGGCATACTTCTTTTATTTAATAAGTGATGATATTAATATAACTTTATTATATTATTTAAGGGAACAAATGGCAATTAAAGGAGGGCTGTTGTGCTGGACAGAAGAATAACGATGCTCTATAATTTACTTGGAAACAAAAATAAAAAAGAAGGTGAAAAAATAAAAATAAGCAAAACATGGTGGTTAAAGTGGGGGATTGTCTTTATGTTTATCGCCACCTTGGCAGCTAAAATAATGAAAATGTTTTAAATTTATGCGAGTGATGGGAGGTAGCTCGCTTTTATTTTGTCTTGCCTATGTGCTTTACTTTTTTAATAAAATGGTTTATAGTATGAAAAATCAAAATAAAAATAGATAAATAAAGACAAAGCAGATATGGAGGAATAAAAATAACCCTAGGAATTAGTTTAAGTTTAAAAACACTTCTGGTTCTTTTCCTTGTTGGCGGCGCAGTAGCTTATGCTGCCGATGTCGGCAACATTCAAGAAAAAATCAGTGGAGAGGTTTTTGTAGAAGATCTGGAAGATGAAGGATCTTCTGCCGTTTCCGTTCCAACGGAAGAAGCAGCAAATGCTCTGATTCATGGAGATGTCTTTGTAGAAGATCTGGATGAAGATGAAAATCCTGTTTCTGACTCTTCTCCAGCTTCTGACTCTTCGCCAGACGATAAGGGGGCTCCTAAGCCTCTTATATTGATATCGGGACTGGGAACGGATAAGACTAATGTTTGGTGTCAAATAGTTCTTTTGGGGAAGGTACAAGTGTCTGATGAGGAGTATCATTATCCGGGTCCCTTTATCTTCGAAGTATATGAGAAGGATGAATGGGATCAAATTGGCAGTCTCAATGTCAATGAACTTGTTTTTGACGATGATTGGTTATCTGTTTATATCAAAATCGATAAAAACAAGTATAAAGGACAGGAACTTCAGCTGGTCATAAAAGATGCTTCCGGTCAGGTAATAGAAACAAAACCGGTGGGATACGAAGAACCAGTAGAAACAGAAATTAAAAGTGCCGCTTTTGATAGTCGAAAAAATGTTTTGACTGTTAAAATTACGCCTAAAGGTACGATAGGCGACGAGTATGTGATATCTGATGCTTTGTGGTATCAGATATATAACAGTACCCAATGTGAACCAAAAACTTTAGTCTGTCATAGCGACTATTTTAGCCCTAGGATAGACAAAGGCTCGTATACTTTCACGGTTCCGATTGATCCGTCCAAGTTTGGTAAAAAAGGGGAAGGAACTATACTATTGTGCAGCCTCCTTAAGGGAGAAGTAATTTCAAGAATTAACTTTAATACTTGAGAATAACTTTCCCTATTTTTTTGCTCTTGGCTTTTACGGTGGCAAGGGCTATAATGGAAAAGCTAATTTATTTTTAAAAATTATGATTGTGCCGGATTTTTCAAGGGAGGAAAGTTTGATGCGCAAAGGCTATAAGATTATAGCCGGGGTTGATGAGGCCGGGCGCGGGCCGCTGGCAGGGCCGGTAGTTGCTGCTGCTGTGGTTTTCGATAATGATTCTGAAATTATTCACGAGCTTATAAATCTCGGCGTCAGGGATTCCAAAAAGATTGCGGAGAAAAAACGTGAAAATCTTTATGATTTTATTGCACAAAAAGCAAAGTGTTGGGCGGTAGAAGTTGTGTCGGAAAAAGTTATCGATGATATAAATATTTTAAATGCAACAAAACTTGCAATGAAAAGGGCGGTGGAAAAACTTGAAATCGCGCCAGATTTTTTGTTAATCGACGGGAATGCTACTTTGGAAGATTGTTTGGTAAGCCAGTTGGCCATTCCCAAGGCTGACGAGTATGTTTTTTCCGTGAGCGCGGCATCTATTATGGCAAAAGTTACCAGGGATCGTATTTTGAAAGAATTGGATAAAAAATATCCTGGTTATGAGTTTTATAAGCATAAAGGCTATGGGACTAAACTGCATCTTGATATTTTGAAGGAGAAAGGGCCGTGCGAGGTGCACAGAATGTCCTTTGAGCCCATAAAAAGCCTTATTGGATAAATTCTATAGAAAAACGCCTGGGAAACTTGCAAATTTTATAAAAATGGTATAAGATAAATCAGTATCTAAAACGTACAATGTTTTTGATTGCAAGAATAATAACTAAGAATATTAAAAAACTATGCCAAATCCAAAGAAGCGAAAGACCACCTCGGCCAAGAATCAAAGAAGATCACATCACGCGCTGGAATCAATCAAGGTTTCAACTTGTGAGAAATGTGGAAGTGCAAAAAAGCCTCATTATGCTTGTCCTGCCTGCGGTTTTTATAATGGCAATGAAACTCGCAAAGAAAAGAAAGTCGTGGCTGTTAAGAAAGCTGCCGTAACTAAGAAAAAAGCTAGTGCAGCGAAAGAGAAAAAGCCAAAAGAAGTTAAGGAAGAAAAGAAAAAGTAGATAATTATTAAATTTCAGTTCTTAAATATGTCTAATAGACATCTGTGCAGGTCGATAGCTATGCAAAGTCTCTACGAATGGGATTTTGACAGTTCGCTTGTCGATGTACCTTCGCAAAAAGCAAAAAAATTTGATAAAGAGAAACTAGCCCAGATTCTGAAAGAAAATCTTGAGGAATATGCAGATGGTTTGGAAGATTGCAGTTTTGCTGAAGATCTGGTTTTCGGGGTTTTTGAAAATATCAAAGATATAGATTCTGTAATAAGCAAACTTGCTCCGGAATGGCCGATTGAGCAAGTTACAATAATCAACAGAAACGTTCTTCGTATTGGAATTTTTGAGCTTAAATTTGATAAGCGTGAAGACGTGCCTCCAAAAGTGGCAATTAATGAAGCCATTGAGCTCGCAAAAACTTTTGGCGGACAATCTTCCGGGAAATTTATCAACGGGGTGCTTGGAAGTCTATATAAAGAGATTGAAGAAGATGGGACACAAGAAGAAGTGAAGCAAAAATAATCGAGCCAGGTGCTCGTTTATTTGTTTAATTTTAATTAATAAAAATGACAAACGATATGTCAAAATTGGAAGAAAAAATCGGTTTTGTCGCGAATGATAAAAGTTTGTTGCGACAGGCAATGGTGCATCGCTCTTATCTTAATGAGCATCGGGATTTTGAACTGGACCACAACGAGCGTCTGGAGTTTTTGGGCGATGCGGTATTGGAGCTGGTGTCGACTGAATATTTGTATAATAATTTTTCTAACCCTGAAGGTGAACTAACTAATTTTAGGTCAGCTTTGGTGAACGGAAAAATGCTTGCCAAGGTTGCGGGAGAAATTGGTTTGGAAGAGCATTTGATGATGAGCCGCGGAGAGGAGAAGGATACTGGCAAAGCCAGACAATATCTTTTGGCTAATGCAGTAGAGGCGGTAATCGGAGCGATTTATCTTGATCAGGGTTACGAGCCGGCCAAGAAATTTATTACAGAAAAAATTCTGATTCATATGAATGATATTTTGGAAGAGAAGCTTTATGAGGATCCAAAAAGCCGATTTCAGGAAGAGGCGCAAGAGCAAATAGGAGTTACGCCTTCCTATCGCGTGGAAAAAGAATGGGGTCCGGATCATGATAAACATTTTGTTATCGGAGTTTATATAGGAAACGAGAAGATTGCCGAAGGAGAAGGAACAAGCAAGCAATCGGCGCAGCGGCGCGCGGCGGAAAAAGGATTGGAAGCCAAGGGTTGGGATAAGAAAGAAGAGTAGAGTCTCTTCTTTTTTGTATCTTGATTAAATTTGTTTTGGCAAAAGTTTTAATTGTGGATAACTTTCTTTTCATTGTTAAATTTTACTTTAAATAAAGGATATTTGACGGGGGTTGACATATTTTTTCTTTGGCGTATACTGGGGTTAAAGATAAGTTAGTTGAGATTCAGGTTGAAAGATTGGTTTAAGGGTATATCTTTAGTCTTTATTCTAAAGACTAGGGATTTACCCTTAAAGTAAAAAACAATCTTCAAAAAACAACCAAAAATCAAAACAAAATAAAACTTATCTTTTATTCTGTCTAAAATTTACTTTTTCATAAGATTGTTTAATTTAAATCCACTTTTGCTAAGTGGATTTTTAAATTGACCTTCAAATCCAACTAACCTATAATTAAAGGGTTAAAACTAACGCATAAAATTATGTGTGGAATTGCAGGATATATTGGCGATGGAAATGCCAAAAATTTTCTTATCAATGCCCTTAAGAGGCTGGAATATCGCGGCTATGACAGTGCCGGAGTTGCAGTTTTGGAAAAAGGCAAGGATATTCGCTGCGTGAAGAAAGTGGGAAGAATTAAGGAACTGGAAGAAAAACTCAAGGAAGAAGAATGGAGAGAAAAAGTTGGGATTGCGCATACAAGGTGGGCAACGCACGGTATTCCTTCAGAGGAAAATGCACATCCGCATTTCGATTGCTCAGGAAATATTTATTTGGCGCATAATGGAATCATTGAGAACTATAAGATTTTGAAAGACAAGTTGGAGAAAGAAGGACATATTTTTCATTCCAATACTGATACTGAAGTTTTGGCGCATTTGATCGAAAAATATTTCGCAGGTAATTTAGAGGAAGCAGTTTTAAATGCCTTGGGACAAGTTGAAGGAGCATATGCCTTGGTTGTAATCGCAAAAGAGGATCCGGATAAAATTGTGGTTGCTAAAAAATCCAGTCCGCTGGTTTTGGGTTTTACTGAGGATGAAACTTTTATCGCCTCCGACCCTTCAGCTTTGGTGGGTTATACGGACAGGGTTATTTATATGGATGACGAAGAGATGGGAGTGATTACCAAAAACGATTATAAAATTATTTCCATCAAAGATAATTCTGAAGTCAATAAAAAACCGGATGTTATTGAGCTTGATCTCTCCGACATTCAAAAAAACGGTTTTGAATATTTTTTGTTGAAAGAGATTTTTGAATGTCCGGAAGTTATCCGTAATTCAACGCGCGGAAGGATGATTATTGAAGAAGGGCTGGCCAAATTGGGCGGACTGGAAGTGTTGGATCAAAAGCGGTTAAGGGAAATTGAACGAATTATTATTATTGGTTGCGGCAGTGCCAGTTATGCGGCGATGGTCGGGGAATATATGCTGGAGGAATATGCAGGTATTCCGGTTGAAGTGGAATTAGGAAGTGAGTTCAGGTACCGTAAGCCGATTATTAATGAGAAGACGGCGGTTTTGGTGGTTAGTCAGTCAGGCGAAACGGCTGATTCTTTGGCATCACTTCAGGAAGCTAAGCGCAAAGGCGCGCTGGCGTTGGGAATTGTTAATGTTGTGGGAAGCACTATTGCGCGTGCTACTGATGCAGGAGTTTATAATCATGCCGGTCCGGAAATCGCGGTTGCATCAACTAAGGCTTTTATATCGCAAATGATTGTTTTTGCACTAATTACCGTTTATTTGGGCAGGATGCGCGATATGTCGGTGATTACCGGTAAGCGTATTTTGGGAGAAATTGCCAAATTGCCGGAATTAGTTGAGGAAGTTTTGAAAACAAATAAAGATATCGAGGCGCTGGCTAAAAAATATGCACAATATGAAAACTTTTTATATCTTGGAAGAAAATATAATAATCCGATTGCGCAAGAAGGCGCGTTGAAGATTAAAGAAATTTCCTATATTCATGCTGAAGGTTATGCGGGCGGAGAAATGAAGCACGGGCCGATTGCGATGATTGATGAAAACTTCCCTTGTGTGTTTATTGCGCCCAAGGATAGTGTCTATGACAAGATGCGCAGCAATATGGAAGAAGTAAAGGCTCGCAACGGGAAAATTATTGCGATAACAACCCAGAATAACGATGATCTTAATGATATTGTCTCTGATGTAATTTATATTCCAAAAACATTGGAAATGCTTACACCCGTTCTTTCCTGTATTCCGCTTTATCTTTTTGCCGCTTATGTTGGCATCGAGCGCGGTCTGGATATCGACAAACCAAGAAATTTGGCGAAGAGTGTGACGGTGGAGTAAAAAATATAAAATTCATAAAACAAAAATAGTGGTAAAATTGCTTTTCATTGACATTTTGGTTTTCTAGTATAAAATATTGTTTAGTAAAACAAAAAGATTGGAGATGATTTTATAGTAGAATGTAACAAATGTAGCCATAGAGAAGAGACAACCTTTCAAAATATAAGAAAAATAGTACTCTGTAACATAGGACGCTACTGTCTTGTGCATATACTCTTTAACGATGCTTGTTCGGAGGTCTGTTCTAGAGGAAGAGTTAAAGACACAGTGTCGTTTGAAAGAGGAAAGGAAGAAGAATTAAATATATTTCAGAAAGATACTAGAAGAGCTGGTGATATATTTATTAAAGTTCCGCCCAGTATAAAAATAGAAATTAAAGAGGTGTCAGGAAAAGTCGAAATAACATCTAATGCCAAATGTTTTGAAAACGGAGGACCATGGGACTGTGTATATGAAAAATGCACAGAACACAGTGTCTTGTATATGGAAGGAGGAAAGCTGTTCAAAGTCCCTATGTGCTAAATTATTTAAAAACAGGAAAAACGTTTTCCTATTTTTTTTATTTTAAACATCTCAAAACTTATAGGTATTAGCTCAAATTATTTTCTGTGTTAAACTGTTGGAACAAAAATATCATTTCCTTCCAAATGACGGTTATTTATTTTTTGCAAAAACAGAAATAGAAACGAGGTTTAAAAAATGTATAAATTAAAAACAGAGAATATAACCTATTTTCTGTTTAGCAAGCTTGATGGCTTGTGTTTAGCTTTAAACTAGATTGTTGGCGGAACTAATGTCTGCTATGCAAATAAAGTGAGTTATAAGAGTATAAAAACGGTGACTACCAATTATCCTTAAAAAGATGCCTCTTTATAATACTGGATTCCCGCCTCCGCGGGAATGACAATAAAAAGAATACTTATAATGTATAGAATATAGGCCAACAGCATTAAGTGTACTAGATGCATATACTGTAAACTTTCTGTAGTTCTGATAAAAAAACAGCACCGTGAGATGGTGTGTCTTTTTATTCTAAAGAATTTAAATCTTTTCTCTTCTGATATCTGCGCCTAAATTTCCTAAGCGTTCTTCGATTTTTTCATAGCCTCTATCGACTTGTTCAATGCCGGAAATGGTGCTTTGTCCTTGGGCGAGTAGTGCGGCAATAATCATAGTGGCGCCGGCGCGAAGGTCAAAACTGGTTATATCCTTGCCGTAGAGCGGTGTCGGTCCGGTGATGATAGCGCGATGCGGATCGCAGATAACGGCATTGGCTCCCATTTTTACAAGCTCGTTAATATAATTCATACGCCCTTCGTAAAGAGTGTCGTGAATCAGCGTGTTTCCTTCTGTTTGCGTTGCAAGAATAGCAAAAGGCGCTTGAAGGTCTGTCGGGAGTCCGGGATAAGTTCGAGCTTCGATTTTATCAAGCGAGCCCAATTTTGAAGTAGGTTTTATGTGCAGGTTTTTTCCTTCCACATCCAGATTTACTCCCGCTTCTCTGAGTTTTTCCAAAACCAAATCAAGATCATTCGGCTCAACGTTTTTAATTAGCACGTCTCCGCGGGTTGCTCCGGCAGCGATGGCGAAAGTCCCGGCTTCAATGGGATCGGGCTGGATCGAGTGCCGTGCTCCATGAAGCTTCTCTACGCCTTTGATTTCTATGGTATGAAAACCGCAGCCGCGAATTTCTGCTCCCATTTTTCGCAAGAATCTCCCGAGATCTTGCACGTGCGGTTCAATGGCAGCGGTGCGAATCGTGGTAGTTCCTTCTGCGAGAGTGGCAGCCATCATCAGATTTTCGGTTGCTGTTACTGAAAATTCTTTGAGTACGATTTTTTTGCCAACAAGTTTATCTGTTTCAAAATAATAAAAATTGTCATCTTGGGTGATTTCTGCCCCTAATGCTTCCAGTGCTTCGAAGTGGGTGCCAATGGGGCGTGCGCCGATGATGCATCCTCCCGGTTGTTTGATTTTGAATTTATGGAATCTTGCCAGGAGGCTGCCGAGAAGCAAAATTGAAGAACGCATATGACCGACAAGCGAGAAGTCCATCTTTTCAGGATCGACATTATCTCCGGCTTTGATGCGCACAGTTCTTTCACCGATGCGCTCCACTTCCACACCCATACTTTGCAGTATCCTGATCATATTCATAACGTCGGTGATGAGCGGTACATTGTCAATTATGCATTCTTCGGTGGTGAGCAAACATGCAGAAAGGATAGGCGTTGTGGCATTTTTAGAGCCTTTGACTTCAATTTCTCCTCTGAGCGGCTTTCCTCCGTTTATAATAAATTTTTCCATCTGTGGTTTTTATGGTTTACGGTTTAATGGTATAATAGAAACGGGCAATTGACAAGAAAGGAATGTTATTATCTTGTGTGTTATAATCAAGAAAAATAAGTTGGTAAAATATATGAGAAATAAAAAAATAGTATGTTTTGGCGGGGGAAGCGCCGCACCGGAAGCCATTTTGAAGCCTTTGAGAAAGTATCCTCTAGAGATAACATCAATAACTTCTATGACTGACGATGGAGGCTCTACGGGGCAGCTTCGCGCTGATTTTGGCGTGCTTCCGCCGGGAGATATCAGGAGGCATATTTTGGCTTTTTCAGATGCGCCGGAATGGAAGAAAAGCTTATGGAGTTTTCGTTTTGGAAATGAAGAATTTGACGGCGGCCACAAAGGGCATAGTTTTGGAAATGTGTTTATGGCCGGCTTGGAAAAAAATCTCAAAAATTACAGCGAGGTTTTGCAGGAATGCTGTCGGTTTATGGAAGTGCCCAAGAAATACAAACCGCTTCCTGCGACTGCGGCGAAAGTGACCTTGTGTGCCGAATTGGAAAACGGGGAAATTATTGAAGGGGAAAAAGAAATCGATATTCCCAAGAAGCATGATCCGAAATTAAAAATTAAGGAAGTCTTTTTAAAGCCTAAAGCCAAGGCGTATGGAGAGGCGATTGCTGCCATTCAAAAAGCAGATGTTATTGTATTTGGCTGCGGCGATTTGTATTCTTCTTTGCTTGCTTGCCTCTTGCCAATAGGAATTAAATCGGCTATTCAAAAATCCAAAGCGAGAAAAATCCTGTTATGCAATATAATGAACAAGAAAGGTGAGACTGATGATTTTTTGGTGGAAGATTTTGCCAGGGAGGTGGAGAAATATGCAGGCGCTGAACTGGATTATATTTTGTATAATAAAAATATTCCTGCGGAGGAAGTTGCCGATAAAACAAGAAAGGAAAATCCCGAACTTGGCCACCCGGTTTTGTTCGGTGCGGATTTGGATAGGAATAAATTTATCGGCGTAGATTTTTTGAAGAAAGGAACTGTCTGGCATAATCCAGAAAAGGCAGGCAAGGAGCTTTGGAAATTGATAAGTTAGCAAGCGTGTTATTTCGAGCCGCGGGCGAATAATTCCATAAAGAACACAAGGAAGATAAATATCGGGATTGCCACGTTCGCTCGCAATGACAAGCTTATACATTAAATTACAAATCAAAATAATAAATGAAAATACTTTTAACAGGCGGAGGGACAGGTGGGCATTTGGTTCCGCTATTGTCGATTATTTCGGAAATAAAAAAAAGGGATGCAGAAGCTGAATTTTTGTTT